>JACQRN010000074.1 GCA_016206515.1 Planctomycetota bacterium
GAACGTCGCCTGCGCGGTCCACCCCGACCTCGAGTACGCGAGGGTCGAGCAGAAGGGGTGCACGCTGATCCTGGCGAAGGACCGGCTGGCGGTCCTCCAGGAGCTCGGTCCGCACAAGGTTCTCGCGACCTTCCCCGGTCGCGACCTGGTCGGGCGCGCCTACGCCGGGGCGTTCGACGACTGGGCGACACCGCGAGAGGCCCGCCACGCGCACCGCGTGATCCCCTGGAAGGAGGTGCTCGCGACCGAGGGGACCGGGATCGTCCACATCGCCCCCGGGTGCGGAAAGGAGGACTTCGATCTCGGCAGGGAGAACGCCCTGCCGGTCCTCGCCCCGATCGACGAGGCGGGACTCTACGTCGCCGGGTACGGTCCCCTGACGGGGAAGCTCGCCTCCGGCGTCGCGGAGGAGGTGCTCTCCCACCTGCGCGAGCGGGGCCACTACTACAAAAAGGAGCGGTACAGCCATGACTACCCGCACTGCTGGCGGTGCGGGACGAATCTCCTCTTCCGCACGGTCGACGAATGGTTCATCTCGATGTCCTGGCGCGACGAGATCGCCGCCGTCGCCCGCCAGATCCGCTGGATCCCGGGGCACGGCCTCGACCAGGAGCTCGACTGGCTGTCGAACATGGGGGACTGGATGATCAGCAAGAAGCGCTACTGGGGGCTGGCGCTTCCGATCTGGACCTGCACGGAGGGGCACTTCGACGTGATCGGCTCGGGCGAGGAGCTCCGCGCGCGCGCCACCGCCGGCTGGGACGCCTTCGAGGGGCACTCCCCCCACCGGCCGTGGGTGGACGCAGTGAGAATCGCCTGCTCGACGTGCGGGAAGGACGCCTCGCGGATCCCGGACGTGGGGAACCCCTGGCTCGACGCGGGGATCGTTCCGTACTCGACGGTCCGGTACGAAACCGACCGCGAGTACTGGAAGCGGTGGATCCCCGCCGACGCGGTGGTCGAGTGCTTCCCCGGGCAGTTCCGCAACTGGTTCTACGCGCTCTTGGCGATGAGCACGATGATGGAGAACCTCCCCCCGTTCCGGACGCTCCTGGGGCACGCGCTGGTGCGCGACGAAAAGGGGGCGGAGATGCACAAGTCGACCGGCAACGCGATCGGTTTCGACGAGGCGGCCGAGAAGGCGGGCGTCGACACCCTCCGCTGGATCTACTGCCGGCAGAACCCCGTCACGAACCTGAACTTCGGGTACGGGGTCGCCGACGCGGTGAAGCGGCGGTTCTTCAACACCTGGTGGAACGTCTACGCCTTCTTCGCCAACTACGCCCGCAGCGACCGGTTCGACCCGCGGCAGCCGGCCGTCCCGGTCGCCGAGCGCCAGGATATCGACCGGTGGATCCTCTCGCGCCTGCACGGGGTGGCGCGGCTCGCCCGCGAGCGCCTGGGCGATTTCGACACGCCGCTTCTCGCGCGCGCGGCGGAGGAGTTCGTCGATGCGCTGTCGACCTGGTACGTGCGGCGGTGCCGGCGGAGGTTCTGGCGGGCGCGCTCCGAGAGCGACCGCGACAAGCTCGCCGCGTACCAGACGCTCCACGAGGTGCTCGTGACGCTCGCCAAGCTCCTCGCGCCGCTGGTCCCGTTCACCGCCGAGGCGATGTACCAGAACCTCGTGCGCTCCTGGGACGCGGACGCCCCCGCCAGCGTGCACCACTGCGCCTACCCCGAGCCGGACGCGGCGGGGAGCGACAAGGCGCTCGCGCGAGAGATGGACGCGGCACTGCGCCTCGTCTCCGCCACGCTCTCCCTGCGCGAGTCGCTCTCCCTGCGCGTCCGCCAGCCCCTGCGCGAGCTGACGATCGCCACAACGGACCCGGTGCTACAACAGGCGGCGCGGCGCTTCGAGCCGCACCTCCTCGACGAGCTGAACCTCAAGTCCCTGCGCGTCCAGGCCCAGACGGGCCGGGAGGTGCGCTGCGACGTGAAGCCGAACTTCAAGACGCTCGGGGAACGGTACGGGAAGGACCGGGGCCTCTACATCCAGGCCCTGAAGGGCGCCCTGGCGGCCGACCCCGACCGCGTGTCCGGAGAGATCGAGCGGGGCGTCGCCCGGATCCCCCTCCTCGACGGGACTCCCTGGCACGTCCAGCGCGACGAGGTCCTCCTGCAGAAGGGGGCCGCGCCGGGGATGGAGAACCTGGCGATGGCCGAGCATCCCGGCTTCACGCTCCTGCTCGATACGACCGTGACCCCCGAGATGGCTCGGGAGGGGGTCGCGCGGGACCTCGTCCGGCATATCCAACAGGCACGAGGTGACCTCGACCTGGAGTTCACGTCGAGGATCCGCGTCACGATCGAGTCGGACGCCGCGCCCCTGGCGCAGGCGATCGCCGCGCACCGCCCCTTCATCCTCGAGGAGACCTTCGCCGACGAGCTCCGGGAAGAACCCACGCCGGACGGCAGGGAGATCGACCTCGGCGGGATGAACATCCGGCTGAAGGTGGAGCCGATCGGAGCCCCCCCGTCGATCTCGAGGTGAACAGGCACAGGAGAAAAAGTGGGAAGGCGGTGGAAACACGGAGGAAAGCGAACGTCGGGGACCTGGCAAACGTTACAATGGCGACCGCCACGCCATGTCAACTCAGGAAGCCCCAAACGGACCCGGGAGTCTCTCCGAGGAGGCGCACCAGAGGTATGTCTCCTCGTTGAGCCCAGAGGAAATCCTTCTGCTCACCCTGCGGGACGAACTGTACGATGGGTCGTGGGAGCGGATGCATAATGACCTCCGGGACCGCTTGCACGGGAAGCCGTACGTCTTCAAGCTCGTCCACCGGATCGAGGAGGACATCCTCCGGATCGACCGTCTGCGCGCCTACGAAGGCGAGCATGGCGTCAATCTGGCCCGGTACGTCCGGGTCTAGCGCGCTCACGGCGCTCGGCGGCCTCGTCCTGCTGGCCCTCGGGTCGACCGGATGCGGCGAGCAGCGCGCACGAGCGGCGAGCGAACCCGCTCCCACGGAGCCTCGCTCCACGCGCGTGGAAGGGGGACCCCCCTTTGCGTACCCGGAGCGGCTCGCGAGGCTCGGTTTCGAGATCGATTGGGCGGTCCGGATGCCGATGGACGCGCCGCTGCGCAACGCCTACCTGACGGGAGCCGTCCTCCATCCCGGGGCGCTCCTGATCGAGACCGAGGAGAACCGCCTGATCTCCCTCGAACGCTCCTCGGGGGTCAAGAAGTGGCTCGTTCAGCTGGGGGACCCCCTCGACTTCCCTCCCGTGCAGACGCACCGGAGGCTGTTCTGCGTCGGGAACGACACGCTCTACGCGATCGACACCCGGCACTTCCGATCGACGATCGCCCGGGACCTCGAACTGCGGCCCGAGGGGCGCGAGCTGGGCGTCCTCCGCTGGAAGGTCCCGCTTCCGTTCTGCCCCTGCGCCACCCCCGCCTCCAACGACGAGTACATCGCCATCCCGGCGCAGGAACACGGATCGGTCTTCTCGATCCGACTGACGGATCTCGACCAGGCGTTCGCCGAGATCGCCGCGGGGCGCCACGGATCGCTCGAATCGACGCAGGTCACCCACGCATGGCAGCACTCGACCCGCCACGACGTCTCCGTGCCGGTCCTGGTCCCGGACGCCACCAGCAGCGAGCAGGCCTCCATCCAGGACCTGGTCGTCTACGCAACGGGCGAGGGGCGGGTCTACGGCCGCTCCCTGAAGTACTACGAGAACCCGATCCGCTCGACCGCCTGGACGTTCCCGCAGGAGGGGCACGCGCCGCCGCCGGCCGCCGACCGGAACCCCCGAATCCCGCTCCAAGGCTCCGGCCGAAGCAACCGCATCGGCCCCGTGACCGCCCCGATGGTCGCCCACCAGGGGTTCATCTACATCCCGTCCGAGGACCACACGCTCTACATCCTGCGCCAGGAAAGTGGCTACCTGCAGGGGAAGCACACCTTCAACGGCCCCTTGAGCGCTCCGCCGGCGGTGATCGGGTCGAGCGCGGGGGATCAGCAGATCTACGTGCACGCCGAGGGGGACGGGTTCTACTGCATCGGGGTCGACACCTCCGACTGGGTCCGGCGGGACCGCACCTACTTCCACCGATACGATGACCCCGAGACGGGGCAGGAGAGAATCCAGCCGATCGTCACGCACAAGCCCCGCTGGCTGTTGAGCGAGCGGTGGCGCATCGAGGGGCCCGACCGCTTCCTCATGGAGGGGGTCGAGCGTGCCTACCTCTACGAGACGGCGGAGCGCACGATCTGGGCCGTCGACAAGGCGACGGGGGAGGTCGCCTGGCGCGAGCGCGCGACCGGCCTCGACTTCGTGCTGACCGACACGACCGACCCGGAGGGGTACGGCGCCGCGCAGACCGAAGGGCACGTCCCTCCGTTCAGCAACCGGCTGATCGTCGTCTCGCGGGAAGGGTACGTCCTCGCCCTGAAGGAGAAGTAGCGCCCGCATGCTGCGCTTCTTCCGCAAGCACCAGCGATTGTCCTTCGCAATCCTCCTGCTGTTCTGCGGCATCCCGATGCTGTTCATGGGGAGCGGCCTGGGGCCCGACGGCCCCGCCCCGTCGATGCGGGCGGCGCGCGTCCTGGACCGGGACGTGACGCTCGGTCAGATCGCCGCGCTCCTGCCGGACGCGCCCGGAGATCTCGGACACCTCCTGACGCTCCTGGAGGCGCACGAGCTCCTCGATGAGGCGATCGGGGCCGGGGTCGGACGCTCGGAGGATCCCCTCGAAGACCAGGTCGGCCCGGCGGGGGCGGAAGGGCTCCTGCACAAGGCGCGCGAGATCCAATGGGACGGGCGGCAGCTGGTGCGTGCCGCGCGAACCTGGTGGCAGGTGCGCGCGCACCTCGAGCAGATCGGCTTGCGGGAGATGTCCAGGCCCCTGGGGATCGATGCGGACGCCGCGAGCGGCCTCGTCCGGGTCGACCCCCTGGAGGTGCAGCAGCTGGTCCAGTGGGGCCGGGGACAGGTCCCGGAGGATCGCGCCCAGCGAGAGATCGCCAAGCGGCAGGTCACCATGCTCTCGCTGCACCTTTTGTCCCAGGCCGCCCAGCCGAGCCGCGCGTCCGCCTACCCCTCCTACCGCCGGGACCGGCAGGACCGCCGCGCGCGGACCGTCTCCTTCGAGGCAACCGCTTTCTCCCCGGTCGAGGCGGACCTCTCCGAGGAGGATCTCCGCGCCCACCACGAGGAGCACAAGGATCTCCCCCCCGCCCCGGGACGCTCCGGGTACCGCGCCGGGGAGCGCGTCACTCTGTTCTACCTCCTGGCCGACCGCGCGCAGCTCGAGCTGGAGGTGGCGGTGACCGGGGAGGAGATCGCCGCGTTCTACGCCGAACACCCCGACCGCTGGAAGCGCGTCGACGAGACCGCCCGCACACCGGAGGAGGGAACGCAGGAGGGCGCTCCGCCGCCCGACGGGGAGACGCCGGAGCCGGAGGTGCCTGTCCGCACGCTGGAGGAGGTGCGTGAGGAGATCCGTGCCGAGCTCGTCCGGGAGCGGCTCGACAACCTCGTCCGCCGCCGCGCGGACGCCGCCTACGACGCCATGGTCAACCGCCGCCCCCCGGAGGACCCCGCGCGGGTCGCCGAGGAGTTGGGACTCCAGAGCGGCCTCGTGGGCCCCGTCGAGAGGGAGGAACTCGCCGAGGCGGTCGCCTTCGGGACCCTTCCCTCCGAGGCGATCCACAAGATCTTCGAAGGGCGCAGCGGCCGGTGGAGCACCCAGACCACCTGCCCGCGGGGGGTGTTCCTGTTCCAGGTGCGCGACCGTCTGCCGCCGGGCCCCGTCCCGTTCGAGGAGGCGCGCGCCCAGGTGGTTCGCGACCTTTCCCGCGAGCGGGGGTTCGCCAAGGCGCGCCAGACCGCCGAGGCATGCCTGGAGCGCGTCCGCGCGCACGGATGGCCCGACGGGATCGCCCGGCAGAACCGCATCCTCGCGGGGCTCGCGGAAGACGCCCGCGGGACTCCCGAGGGTCCCCTGCGGATCGTCGAGACCGGATGGTTCCGCCAGGCCGACCCCGCCGTCGACGGGGTCGGCGGCTCGACGGTCTTCCGCCGCGAGGTGTTCGCGCTGGCCCCTCCCGAGCCGGCCGCCGAGGGGACGCAAGCGGCCCCGGGCGCCCTCAGCGGCGTCCTGTCCGACCCGCGCGAGGCGCGCGCCTGGATCGCCGCGGTGACGGAGACGCGCGACCCGGACCCGCGGGGGTTCGTCGAGTACTACGACCAGGCGCGCACGAGACACGATCAGGAAGCGCAACAGGCGCTTTTGGGCGCATGGCGGGAGTATTTGAAGGAACACACGGTAATACTCCCGTGACAACCGCGCGCGAAGCGCGAAGCGTACAGCGAGAAGCGGTCCCGGAGACTCCAGCCGTTGGACAGGGCGTTGTCTCCTTCCTCCCCGCTTCGCGCTTCGCACTTCGCGCTTCGCTCCCCTAGAATCTCCCCGTGCCCGAGCACGCCGCGCTTCCGATCTGGACCGTCACGCCGTTCGCCCTGTTCCTGCTGACGATCGCGGTCGCGCCCCTGGCGGCGCACCATTTCTGGGAGAGCAACCGGAACAAGGGGATTCTCGCGGCGCTCTTCGCCCTTCCGGTGGTGGGGTACCTCCTGGCGTTCCAGGACCACGGGGGGCACTGGCTCCTGCACGCCGGGGAGGAGTACGTCTCGTTCATCGCGCTGCTGGCGGCGCTGTTCGTGATCTCGGGGGGGGTGTACGTCCGCGCCACGCTCCCGGGGACGCCGCTGGTGAACACGGCGATCCTCGCGATCGGCGGCCTTCTGGCGAGCGTCGTGGGGACCACCGGCGCCTCGATGCTCCTGATCCGGCCGCTCCTGCGCGCCAACGCCAAGCGCGCGCGCAAGGCGCACGCGGTCGTCTTCTTCATCTTCGTCGTCTCCAACTGCGGGGGGCTCCTGACGCCGCTGGGGGACCCGCCCCTGTTCCTCGGGTTCCTCAAGGGGGTCCCGTTCGAGTGGACGTTCCGGCTCTGGAAGGAGTGGCTGGTGGTCAATGCCGCGCTCCTGGTGATCTTCAACTTCCTCGACCAGAGGATGCTCGCGCGCGAGGAGAAGGAACGCTCCGCGCATGTCCTCGACGAGGTCGTCCACACGCGCGAATCGTTCGGGATCGACGGCGCGCTCAACCTCCTGTTCCTCCTCGGGGTTGTCGGGGTGATCCTCGCCAGCGGGAACGGCGTGGGGCACGGCGGCGAGCCGTGGCCCTGGGGGGTCCAGGAGGGGATGATGGCGGCGCTCGCCATCGTCGCCTACCGCTCCACGCGGGGGGAGGTCCGCAAGTCGAACGGCTTCACCTTCACGGCGATCAACGAGGTGGCGATCCTGTTCGCCGGGATCTTCGTCACGATGATCCCGGCGCTGCAGGTCCTCAACCAGCACGGGAAGGAGCTCCCCCTGCACGCCCCTTGGCAGTTCTTCTGGATGACCGGGGTGCTTTCCTCCTTTCTCGACAACGCCCCGACCTACCTGACGTTCGCGGCGACCGCGTGCGGCAAGGCGGGGGTGTCGCTCGAGGGGCGCTACCTCGCGGAGTTCCTCGCCACGGGAGGGGGCGCCGCCGCCACGCTCGCGGCGATCTCCTGCGGCGCGGTCCTGATGGGGGCGAACACCTACATCGGGAACGGCCCGAACTTCATGGTCAAGGCGATCGCGGAGGAGAACGGGGTGAAGATGCCGTCGTTCTTTGGTTATATGGCTTGGTCTTGCGCGATTTTGATCCCGTTGTTTGTGGCCGTCACTTTCCTTTTCTTCCGGTCCTGATCGAGGTAGGGCGGGGTTCATCCCCGCC
>JACQRN010000075.1 GCA_016206515.1 Planctomycetota bacterium
CCGCACGGCGCGACGCGCCTCGCGCACGTCGTGCACCCGGATCATCTGGGCCCCCGCGGCGGCGGCCAGGGCGACGCATGCAAGCGTCCCCTCCAACCGGTCGGAGACGGGGGCCCCATCGAGTATCCGGCCCAGGAACCCCTTCCGGGAGGGACCGACGCAGAGGCGGCACCCCTCAACGCGCGTGCGCGGGAGGTCCGCCAGCAGCGAGAGGTTGTGCCCATGCGTCTTGCCGAATCCGATCCCCGGGTCGGTCCAGATCCGCGCGCGGGGGATCCCGTCGTCCTCGCAGCGCCGGACGGCCTCCTCCAGCGAGGCGCGCACCTCCTCCACGACGTCGCCGTACCGGGGATCGTCCTGCATCGTGAGCGGATGGCCGCGCATGTGCATGACGATCGCGCCCGAGCGGCGCTCGGCCACGAGGCGCCGCAACGCAGGATCGGCGAGCGCGCGGATGTCGTTGACGATCGTCGCCCCCTCATCGAGCGCCATGCGCGCCACGTCCGGATGCGAGGTGTCGATCGAAACGGGGACGCCGAGCCGCCCCGCCAGGCGCCGCAGGACCGGCTCGACGCGCGCCCTCTCCTCCCGCGCACCGACCGGGACCGCGCCGGGACGGGAGGAGGAGCCCCCGACATCGATCGCGCCGGCCCCCTCCTCCACCATCCGGAAGGCCCGCTCGGACGCCGCCCCGGCATCCATCCAGCGCCCTCCGTCCGAGAACGAATCGGGCGTGACGTTCAGGACTCCCAGGAGGATGCTCTCGGGGCCGGTCACACGCCTTCCCTTGCGCCGCCGGAGGCGCCCGCGCCGCCCTTCGCCCGATCCGAGGAGCCCCCGACCGGATGGGCGTTCGCCGGGGGGCGCGACAGCGCCTCGCCCCGCAGAAGCGTGTCGATCTCCCCGCCATCGAGGGATTCGTATTGCAACAACGCCTCGACGATCCGCTCCATGTCGTCCCGGTGCCCCTCGAGAATGTCGCGCGCGCGAACCTGGCACTCCTCGATGATCCGCTTGACCTCCTCGTCGATCGCCACCGCCGTCGATTCGCTGTGCCGTCGCCCGTCGGGGAAGTCCCGCCCGAGATAGGGGTGGTCCTCCGACTCGCTGTGGTGCACGGGGCCGATCCGATCGCTCATCCCCCATTCCGTGACCATCAGGCGGGCGAGTTCCGTCGCCTTCTTGAAGTCGTTGCTGGCCCCGGTCGAGATGTCCTGGCAGAAGAGCTGCTCGGCCACACGGCCGCCGAAGGCGACCGTGATGTTCGCGAGCACCTCCGCGCGGGTCATCTGGTACCGGTCCTTCTGGGGGAGGAACATCGTCATGCCGAGCGCCTCCCCCATCGGGATGATGCTCACCTTATGGATCGGCTCCGTCCCCGGCGTCAGCCTGGACACGAGCGCGTGCCCCACCTCGTGGTAGGCGGTCGTCCGTTTCACCTCGTCGTCCATCGATTTCATGCGCGAGGTCCTTTTCCGGCCCCACCGGATCCTGTCGCGCGCCTCCTCGAGATCCTCCTGGATGACCGTGGGGCGGCTCCTCATCGCCGCGCCGAGCGCCGCCTCGTTGATCGTGGCCTCCAGTTCCGCCCCCGAGAACCCGACCGTCCCCTGGGCGATCCTGCCCAGGTCCGTACCGGAGTCCAGCTTCACCTTGCGCGCGTGCACCCCGAGGATCTTCCGCCGCCCCTCGATGTCCGGCAGGGTCAGGACGATATGCCGGTCGAACCGCCCCGGCCGCAACAGCGCCGGATCGAGGACGTCCGGACGGTTCGTCGAGGCCAGGATGATCACGCCGCTGTCGGTCTCGAACCCGTCCATCTCCACGAGGATCGCGTTGAGGGTCTGCTCCCGCTCGTCGTGCCCCCCCCCGCCGAACCCCGGTCCGCCGCGCCGCCGCCCGACCGCGTCGATCTCGTCGAGGAAGATGATGCACGGGGACTTCTCCTTCGCCAGATTGAACAGGTCCCGCACGCGCGAGGCGCCGACCCCGACGAACATCTCGACGAAGTCGGACCCGCTGATGCTGAAGAACGGCACGTTCGCCTCGCCGGCGATCGCCTTGGCCAGGAGCGTCTTTCCCGTCCCCGGGGGCCCGACGAGGAGCACCCCGCGCGGGATCCGCCCGCCCAGCTTCTGGAACCGCGCCGGATCCTTCAGGAACTGGATGATTTCCTGGACCTCCTCCTTCGCCTCGTCGATCCCGGCCACGTCGTCGAAGGTGACCGACGTGCGGTCCTTCCCCTTCAGCCGCGCGCGGCTCTTCCCGAAGGAGAGGACCCCCCCGGACCCCGCGCCGGAGCGCATGGAGCGGAAGACCAGCAGGTACAGGAACCCGATCACGACCACGAAGGGGAGCAGGGTCGTCAGGACATACTGCACCAGGAGGTTCGGAGGCTCGTACCGGTACCCCAGGATCCGGCCCTCGCGCTTGAGCCCGGCGAGCTTGTCGTCCCAGTGGGAAACCAGCTCCGAATGGCTCTGCGTGAACGCGACCTTCCGCCCGCCCTGCACGACCTCGACGCGCTCCGAATTGTAGAGGATCTCGCACTCCGCCGGCGCGGGAAGCTCGCGGAGCCGCTGCGGGAGGGCCGGACGGTCCAGCGTGGAGAGGTACTCCTCCATCTCGGAGGAGCTTAACTCGCGGACGCGCCCGGCCTGGAGCTGGTGCGCCATCCAGAGTGCAAGGCAGACGGCCCCGACCAGGAGCCAGGTGAACTGCCCCGGGCGTGACGAGCCCGGCTGCGGGCTTCCGCCCGGGTCCGGGCGCCGGGTTGTCT
Source organism: Planctomycetota bacterium (assembly GCA_016206515.1). GTDB lineage: Bacteria > Planctomycetota > SBBH01 > SBBH01 > JACQRN01 > JACQRN01. The sequence goes on from JACQRN010000075.1 coordinate 2,780, forward strand.
TGCGACGCGCCACGGGTAGAGCGTACCCGGCGGACCCGCGGGGAGGCTATCCTCCGCTTCCGAACCCCTCCGCGCGCGCGCGCTCGGCCCAGCGGGAGTCCGGGAACTCCTCCATGAGATGGGCACGGTAGAGGGTCGCCGCGGCCGGCCTCTTCCAGCGGGCGTAGAGACGCCCCACGTCGTACCGGTGGCGCGAGCGGACGAGCCGGATCTCCTCGAGAGAGGCGCGCGCGGCCTCCGCAAGCGCCCCCTCGCCGACGCGGTCGATCACCCCCTGGAGCGAGTCCCGGATCCGCGCCAGTCGGACCTCGCTGTAGGGGAGATCCTTCTCCATCGCGAGGAGCTCCTGCGCGAGGCGCAACTGGGCAGAGGGGGCGTCCGGGTGGGAGAAGTCGCGCTCGCGCACCTCCCCGAACGCGGCGGCCGCGCGATCGTGGCGCCCCGCACGCGCGTGGAATTCCCCGAGCCGCATCCGGGCGTCCGCGGCGAAGCCGGAGAAGGGTGCGTGCCGGACGCACGCCTCGAGCACCTCCGGCAGCGCGGTGTCTCCGTGGCCGAGCCCCCGACCCGGCAACTCTTTCTCTCCGCGATCCATCGCCTCGGAGGCCATCTCGTACTGCGCGCGCGCCGCATCGACGATTTCGGGCGCGTAGGGGCGCAGTTCGATGTACCGCTCCAGGCAATGATGGGTCTCCGCGAGCGCGCCGAGCCGTCGCGCCGCCTGCGCACGCACATGCCACGCCCCGTCGAGATCCGGCTGACGCGCCCTGCACAGGCGCTTCGCGCGCTCTCGCACCTCCTCCCAGGGGCGCGCCCCCCGCTCCGCCTCGGCGGACTGGTCGCGCAGGAGCCGCATCTCCAGGGAGGGATCGGCGACATGGACGCCGCAGCCGGCGGAAAAGAGAGAGGCAAGAATCACGGTCGCCAATGCCTGTCTCCTTTTCATTCGAATCATGCCGCCTCCTCCCGATGCATCGCGCCGTACGCGAAGCGCCGTCCGCGAGGCATCCTGCCCAGGACCGCCAGGAGAAGCCAACCTGAAAGCCGGACCGCCCCCTCCAGGGCCGCATGCACGGACGCGTCGGACACGTCCGCCCCGTCCGCCAGCCGTCGGAGCAGGTCGACCCCGTCTTCCGCGACGCGCCTCGGCGAGCGGGCGCAACGAGGGCAGGCGATCCCCGGCGCGACCGTCGCCCGGGCCGCCCCGCCGCTCCACGCCCCGCCGCACCCCGGGCACGCCTCCAGCCCCGGAAGAAACCCTCCGTTGCGCAGGAGTTCCGCCTCCAACGCGAGCGCGCACAGGCGCGGCTCGCACCCCGCCTCGAGGTCGTCGAGGAACCCCGAGAGGGGAATGTACGGCGCCCCGTTCGGATCCTCCCCGACGGTTAACGTGTCCGCCAGGCAGAGGCCGTAGAGCATCGCGCCCCAGGCGGCCAGGGAGCGGCGCAGGAGCGGCCGCACGCTGTCGAACCGGGCCTCCCCCATCAGGTGCAGCCCGCCGCGAGGGCGCGCGTAATAGAGGAACGCGATCTCGTCCCCCGGCTCGTACCCGCCGTACCAGCGCCGCCCCCGCGCGCGGAGGGCCCCCTTGGCCAGGAGTGAGATCTTCCCGTCCGACGTCAGGATCCGGAGGATCTGGCTGTGCTCCCGGAACGGGTGCCAAGCGAGGACGATCCCGCGCGCGCGCGCGCTCACCGCCCCACCTTCGCGGTGCCCACCGGCGCGCTGCGGGTCATATCCGCCGCGATCCGGTCGAACGCGACGCTGCGGTACTGGCGTTCGGACTGGAAGCGGACCTCGACGCGGTAGGGACCGGTCGCCCCCTCCCCCGGCTCCAGGAACGTCTCGTACGCCCCCCCCTCCACACGGACGCGCCGGAGCAGGAGGAACTCCTCCCTCTCCGCAGCGCGCAGGAGGACGACCGACAGGATCGATTCGTCCGGGAGGGTCGTCGTCCCGGCCGCCCGGACGCGCCCGTCCTCCCCGACGGCGCCCTCGATCGTCGCCGTGTAGAACCCCGCCGACTCCAGGGACGCCTCGAACGTCGCCGGGTCGGACCCCCTCGAACGCCACGCCTCGAGCGCGCCACGGTAGGTGGTCCCCCACTCCGGGCGCCCGAGGCCGATCGAGACGGGGAGGGAGAAATGCCTGCGCAACGACTCCTCCGCGAGGGTGCGACACGGCGGCGAGGGGACGTCCAGGTAATGTGCGAGGCGCGAGACCAGCGCGTCCGCCTCGGAGGTCCACGGCGCCTGCGGCCTCCTCGACAGCAACGCCTCCAGCACCGCCGGGTCTGCGTCGTCCCGGACGACCTCCTCGGCCAGCAGCCACAGGACCGGGGAGGGGGACGGATCGAGGCATCGTTCGAGGAGATCCCTCCGCGCGGCGGAGGGGGCGTCCCGTAGCCGGGTCCGAAACATCCCCAGGGATTCCGCATCGCCGCGCCGCAGGAGCCCCTGGAATGCGTGGGCGCATGCGACCGGATCGGGATCCGACACCGCCTCGCGCAGGACGTCGTCGAACCCGCCCTCCGGTGCCACGCTCATCCGTCGGATCGCCTCGGCGCGCACGGCCCCCTGCGAGGAGCCGAGCCCCCGGCGCAGCGCCGCGGTACGGGCATCCGCGTCGATCGCGTCCAGGCGTGCCGCGGCACGGGCATCCCCCCAGAGCGCGGCGGCCCCCAGGTAGAGGTCCGCCACCTCCTCGGGAAGAGGGGACGGCTCGCGCTGCAGCAGCTGGGCGAGCAGGACCCGCTGGCCGCCCCGCCGGCGCTGCGACTCCGCGACGCCGGGGGAGTCCGGGGGAGGGGTCGCGGCGAGTTCCTCGCGCACGACGTCCGCCAGGAGCCGCCAGATCCTCCGGTCCTCGCCTTCGAGACGCTGCAGGATCTCCCTTTGCTGGGCCACGTCGGCCAGGGGGAGCCCCGCCAGCAAACTCCGCCATTCCGCCGCGCATTCGGGGCTCATCCACCCGAGGCGTTCGAGGATCGAGCGCGCCCGCGAGACCACCTCCGGATCCGGGGACGAGAGAAGGGGCAGGAGGCTGGGGATCACGCCGGGCCCCATGCGCGCCAACTTCTCCGTCGCGGACTCCCTCTCGTTCCATGCGGGGGAGCCGAGATGTTCCAGAAGCATCGGGAGATCGGGGGCGGGATCCTGTGCAGAAACAACTCCCAACCCCCAAATCCCAAATCCCAACAGGAGCCGTAGAACCGGCCCCACAACTTGCGACGGACCTCGCATTGGGAGTTGGGAGTTGGGAGTTGGGATTTTCCTATCCACTCCCCACCTCCAGCAGCGCCCCTCGCTCCGCGCCCACCGAGACGTACGCCACCGGGACGCCGGTGCGCGACGCGATCTCGCGGACGAACCGCCGGGCGCTCTCCGGCAGGTCGCCGAAACACGAAATGCCGTCCGCGAAGGTCCATCCGGGGAACTCGACGTACTCCGGCTCGACCTCGCCGAGTTCCTCCACCGTCGCGGGGTACCCGTCCTTTCGGCCCCGCCGCGAGCGGTAGGAGACCGCCATCCGGACCGGCCCGAGGCCCGAGAGAACGTCCATCTTCGTCAAGGCGATCCGGTCGACGCCGCTCACGCGCACCGCGTACCGCAGCGCCGGGATGTCGAGCCAGCCGCACCGCCGGGGGCGCCCGGTCGTGGAGCCGAACTCGCCCCCCCGCGTCCGCAGGATCTCCCCCTCACGCTGCGCGCACTCGGTCGGGAACGGCCCGGCGCCGACCCGCGTGGTGTATGCCTTGCTGACCCCCAGGACCCGCTCCACGCACCGCGGCGGGATGCCGAGCCCCGCGGCCACCCCGCCCGCGCTCGCGTTCGAGGAGGTCACGAACGGGTACGTCCCGGTGTCGATGTCGAGCATCGCGGCCTGCGCCCCCTCGAAGAGGACCGACCGGCCGCCCGCGAGCGCCTCATGCAGGAGCGAGATCGAGTCGCCGACGAACGGCTTCAGCGCGGCGGCCTGTGCCTTCACGGTCGCCAGGAGCGCGGAGGCGTCGCACGTCTCCTTCCCCCCCATCGCGCGGATCGCCGCGTTCTTGTCGGCGACGACGCGCCCGAACCTTTCCCCGAACGGCTTCTCATACAGGTCCGCGACCCGGAACCCGGTCCGCGCGACCTTGTCGACGTAGCACGGCCCGATCCCGCGCCGCGTCGTCCCGATCCCGTCTGCCCGGTCGTCCTGGAGCCCGTCGAGGATGTAGTGGTACGGGAACACCACGTGCGCCCGGTCGCTGACCGTCAGCCGGCCGCGCAGGACGACCCCCGCCCCCTCCAGCTCGCGGATCTCCGTCAGGAGCGTGACGAGGTCGATCACCGTCCCGTTCCCGACGACGCACCGCGTCGAGTCGCGCAGGATGCCGCTGGGCACCAGGTGCAGCACGAACTTCCGCCCCGCCACGATCGTATGCCCCGCGTTCCCCCCGCCCGAGTACCGCACGACGAGGTCGTACCCCGGCGCGAGCTCGTCGACGATCTTGCCTTTCCCCTCGTCCCCCCACTGGAGGCCGACGACGCAGAGGTTGCTCACAGGGGAAGTCTACCGCGCCGGTTGCCGCCGCGGGATCCGGGGGTGGCCCTACCCCGTCGTCACCAGGGTGACCGCGCGCGGGTTCTCAACGCGGCGGGAGGCATCCAGGATCTCCACGGACAGGATCTGGCCGTCACCGTCGAAATCGAGGATGACGCCGGGTCGCGGTTCGTCGCTCTCCACCACGCGCCCATCCCGCAGGATGAGGACCAGGGTGTCGGTTTCGACGTCGTAGCGCGCCTTCATTCCGACCTCCAGTACTTGCCGATCCGGCTCGTGCGATAGGCTGTCACCACGACCGCGCCCCCCTCGCCGAAGTCTACAATCAGCCGCACCAGATGCCACTTCCCCGGCTCCCCCGTCGGGATGCGAGACTGCCGGATCTCTCTTCCCGCGCGCACGGAAACCACCTGCTCCGGAGATTCCGCGATCCGGAGCATGAGATCGTGCGCGATTCCGCGCCGCGCCCCAATGTTGTTCGGCACGCCGCTCGCTGAGGTTGTGAGGGCGCCGCGCGCGACGACGGCAAAAGTCGGCGGACGGTGCGCGGGCGAAACTTTTCCGCAAGAAAACGAAAAAAAGTTTCTGACGTAAGTTCAGCGGCGCTCGA
>JACQRN010000103.1 GCA_016206515.1 Planctomycetota bacterium
CTCCTGCTGCGCCCCCACCGGCCGCCAGTCGGGACGCGACGAGCGGGGCTGGTCCTGAGGCTTCGATCCGCCGCTCGATCCGGAGGGATCGCCGCTCCCCCCCAACGGGAGGGACATGCTCGAACCTTGTCAGCATTCCTGGAGGCGCAGGGCGAGCCGGGAAAGCCTCTCGACCACCTCGTCCTGGTCGGAGGAAAGCCCACGCAGGAGGCGGGAGGTCTCCTCCGGGGAGACGGGGCGCTGGAGGTTCTCCTCCATCTTGCGCATCCGGCGGATCGCGCCGCGGATGAGCATCTCGTTCGATTCCGTCGCCGATGTCTCCCGGAACGGGTCGTCCGGATCGTCGGACGGCTCCTGGGCCTCGCACGTCAAGGGCCCGACCAGGAACGCCGACGCCAAAAGGAGGGCACGAATCCCCCTCCCGTCTCCTGCCTCCTGCCTCCTGCCTCCTGTCTTCATCTCTCCTCCCCTCCCCTCACCTTACCTCATCCCTGAATTTCGCCTCCCACTTTTCGGCAAGATCCCGGCTCGACGCGCGGCGCGCGCGGAGCCGTTCCATCTCCGGGGCGGATACGTCCTGCCCCGACGCAGCGCGTGCCTCGGCCGCCTGGATCGCCGATTGGACCTCCCGTTCGATCGCGAGGATCAGCCGAAGCTCGTCGAGCGCCCGTACCAGGGGCATCTTCATGTCCCCCGTCTGGGCCATCTGCCGCGGCGCCTGGCCACGGCGATCCTCGTCCTCGAGCCTCCCGAGGAGTTCCTTCAGGCCGTCGAGCATGATCGACAGCATCCGCAGGGCCGCCTCCTGGTGGCCGACCGCGCCGGGGTCGAGATGTCCCTCCCGGATCGCGGATTGGGCGGAGCGCATCGAGGACCCGACATCATGGAGCGACCAGGCGTAGGCGTCGGATCCAACTTCGGCCAGCTCCGCCTCGAGCGCGTCGCACGCCCCGGCAAGCCCCCCCTGGCGCGCGGCGAGGTCGTCCCGCGAGGCGTCCTCCCAGGTCCCTCCTGCGCCCGGCGCGAGCTCCGTCCGCGTCTCGTCCCGGAGCGCCTCCTGGTCGATTTGGAGCTTCGTCAGCTCCGACTGCAGCTTCGACAACTTAATCTCCGCCTGCTCGGTCGCGTAGCGATTCTCCTGCCGGCGTAGCGCCTGCGCCGCCTCACGCAGGTACTCGATCGCCCTCTCTGCCTCCCAGATCCCCGAGTCGAGGTTCTCCTTGCGGAACTCCCCCTGCACGACGTTCATCTGCTCGGCCGCCTGGTGCGCGGAGCGTCCGGCGTCGCGCTCCGCGAGTTCCTGCTCGATCTGGAGCTTCCGGGCGACAGCCCGCGTCCTCTGCTCGATCTCCCTCTGCTGCGCGACGAGGCGTTCGAGCTTGCGCCGGTCCTCCTCGTTCAGGAATTTCCGTTCCAGAAGTTGCATCCCCTCCTCGGCCTGCTTGAGGTACTCGACCGCCTGCTGCTGGAGCCCCGGCGCGCGCGACAGGTCCTCGCTCCGCATCGCCTCGGCCGCGCGGCGCATCTGCTCGGCGGCCTGGGAGGCGGACTGAGACGCAGCGCGCGCGGCCTCCTGCTGCTCGGGGGTCATTTCGTCCATCGATTCCTCGAGGGACCGCGCCGCCTGCTCGACCTTCTCGGCGAGCGCCTCCTGCTCCCGCGCTCCCTCCGGGTCCGCCGCCCCCGGCGGAGGGAGCGCGCCCGCTTGCAGGGATTCGATCGCCTCTCGCAGCGCTTGGGCCGCCTGTTCGCCGGAGGAGTGCGCTTCCTGCGGATTTCCCTCCGCGCGGGACTGCGCGGCGTCCCGCATCGACTCGGCCGATGCGGCGGCCTCGCGCGCGGCGTCCTGCCACGCCCCGGCGTCCTGCGGAGGCGTCTGCGAACCGACCTGGGCCATCGCCCGGGAGGCGGCGTCCACCTGTTCGGCGAGCCGGCGCTCCTCCCCGGTCGGAGTGCCTCCGGGCTCCCCGGCCTCGCCTCTCGCCTGGAGGGCGAGATGCTGTTCGAGCAGCCTCTGCAGCGCCGCGGCGGCGGCGGAGCGCTCCGCGTTCTCCGTGCCGAGGGACCGGGCGGTCCGGGCGGCGAGCGCCTCCTGCTCGCGACGCGCCTCGCGCAGGGCGTCGGAGGCCGCGCGCACGGCCTGAGGCACGGACGCCGAGCGGATCGCCTCGGCCTCCTGGCGCAGGCGCTCCTCCTCCTGGGCGATCCGCTCGACCTCGTCGCGGGTCTGGCGCGTCTCCTCGCGCCGGGCCTCGACGTCCGTCCCGCGCGTGTCGGCGGAGAGGACCGCCAGGATCGACCGCAGCGACGAGGCCAAGTCCGCCGCCTGCGCCCGGGCGCGCTCCAGGTCCCCCTCCGTCAGGGACTGCCGGGCGGCGTCCGCCTTGGCGACCACCAGGTCGTTCCCCATCCGTTCCAGCGCCTCCCCGAGGAGATGGCGTTTCGGATCCTCCTCCGGGAGCGCCGCGTACCGCTCCATGAGGGCGCGCATTCCCTCCTCGAGCCGTTCGAGGCGCCTCTGGACCTGCAGCTGACGGACGTACAGGCCGCGCGAGGCGCTCTCCCCGGCCGGTTCGTCCGCCCGTGCGAGCGCACCCGACACCAGGAGCCCGGTCGCCAGAAACACGCGAACCCAGCCTCGCATCCCCCTACCCCCCCCCACCCTCGCGGGCGAGCCCGTCGCGGGCGAGCCGCTCCTCGACCTGGACCTCCAGGCGCCTGGCCCGCTCGTTGTCCCAATCGATCCGGAGCGCCTCGTCGACCGATTCCTTCGCCTTCGCCACGTCGTCCCCCTCGCCCCGCGCCAGAAGGAGGTCCGCCAGGTTCAGGTGCAGGTCCGCGACCCACCCCTCCTCGCGCGCGACATCCTCCCCCGGCAGGGCTCTCGACGCGGACAGGGCGCGGCGGTGCTCCTCGATCGCCTCTCCGGGACGAGCGAGGGCGCGCAGCGCCTCCGCCAAGTGCCGGCGGACCTGGAAGTCGGCGGGATCGACCCACATCGCCTCGCGCGCATACCGGACAACCTCCTCATGCGCCCCCTCCGCGGCGAGCCGGGGGAGGAGCCACCGGCGGGTGCGAAGGTCCCCCTGCGAGATCGACAGCCAGCGGACGGTCTGCTCGCGCTCCTTCGCGGACTGCCCCAGCCGGCGGTACACCTTCCCGAGCGCGCGATAGGTGTGGTACGGGTCGTACACCGACCGGGGGAACCGCTCCTGCGCGAGGCGGTACCACCGCTCCGCCTCCTCGTCCTGCTCCTCCATTTCCGCCATCCGTCCCATCGAGAACGTGGCGTAGAAATCCTTCCCCCCGAGCGCGAAGGCGCGCTCGTACCGCTCGCGCGCCTCGCCGAACCGGTCCTCGTCGAAGGCGAGGTGCCCCAGGAGGACGTAGACGTCGACCGGCGCCGTCAGGAGTCTCCCGACGAGCGGCTCCGCGAGGGTGCGCGCCTCCTCCTTCGCACCATTCTGGAACAGGGCGCGCGCCAGCCGCGCCCCGACGTCGGGAGAGCGTCCCGACGCGTACGCCTCCCGCAACGGGCCGATCGCATTCCTCGGATAGAGGATCGGCAGAACGCCGGGCTCCGGGAGCCTGCCCCGCACCCACTCGCGGAACCCCTTGTCGAGATCCTCAAGCGTGATGCCGAGGGCTGTCTGGATCACATCCGGGTCGCGCCGGCCGGTCCAGGCGAGGAGCATCTCGGCCATCGGGGTCCGCGCCCCGCACCCCTTGGCGTACTCCGCGAGGATCCGGACGTGCCCCTGCACCCCGAACCGGAACTCGATGTATTCGCAGATCAGCGAGGCATGGTGGTAGGCGAACCTCGGGTCCTGCTTGAACTCCTCCGTCAGGGGGGGCGCGTCGAGCATCCCGAGTTCGATGCGCGAGGAGAGTTTCTGGTCGACATTCTCCTCCCACTCCCATTCGCCGTGGCGGCGGCGCTCCTCCCAGGTGGACATCCCCTCGGCGTACCAGCGGGACATCCGTCCCGCGGCCATCTGGGTCGTGAAGATGTGCACGAGCTCGTGGTAGAGCGTCTCGGACCAGCACTCCCCCTCGAACGCCAGTGCCCCGGCCGACTGGCAGGTGACCACGCGCCCGAGGCAGACCCCCGCGTACGGCGCCCCGGGAAGCCCCAGGGTCCGCACCGCGAAATCCTGCTTGTCGTCGAACAGTTCCACCTTGACCGGAAGCTCCGGCTCGAACCCGTACCGCTCCTTCAACTCCGCGTACCACCCCTCCAGCGACCGCACCGCTTCGGGGAGAACCAGGTCCGACTCGCGCTGTCGGATCCGGATCCGGAAGTGCCCGGTCTCGACGACCGTGAACTGCTCCGGGTACGAGTCGAGGAGCTTGAGGTAGTTGTAGGCGACGACATGGAACGGGTAGAGGCGCCACGCCTCCGTGAAGAAGGCGTGCCCCTCCCCCTCGAGCCCCTCGTTCATGCAGCAGAGCCCCGCCCCCAGGAGTGCCCGCAGGTGCCGGGGGTTCCGCTCCAGGCACTTGCGCGCCCACGCGAGCGCGGGGCGCAGGTCGCGCGGGTTCGCGGCGCGCTCGGACAGCCAATAGAACATGTCGCCGCAAGTGGGATCGACCGCCCAGGCGCGCTCGGAGAGCGCCTGGAACGCGTCCTCATCCCCCAGGAGGTACTTCTGCGCCGCCGCCACCGAGAGCGCGGCGGCGGAGCGCGGGTTGAGCGCGAGCGCCGCGTCGACCTGCTCCTGGACGATCCGGTCGTCCTCCGGTTTCGGGTCGAACACCTCCTCCGACATGAACGGCGCCCCGTCGCCCCCCCCTTCGCCCGGCTCCGGCCGCAGGAGGTCGGCGAACCCGATGTCGATCCCCATGTGCTTCAGGGCGATCGCGAGCCGCGCCTCCTCCCACCCGGGCCGCGCGTCGAGCGCCACCTCGTACCGGCCCAGGAGGTAGAGCGCCTCGGGGCACTTCGCGTTCGCCTCGAGCGCCTCCCGCAGCGCCTCGCGCGCGTCGATCCTCTGGCCGGCGGCCAGCAGCTGCCGCGCCTCGGCGACCGGCACGCGCGGGTCGCCCGGCATCGCGCGGCGGGCGTGCGGGAACGCCCATTCGAACGCGGCCTTGACGTGCTTCGCATCCCCGGTGAGGTCGCCCAGGCGCAGCAGCCCCCGCCCGCACCCGAGCAGTTCCTCGCCGTCGGCGCGGCGCCCCATCGCGTTCCGGTCGACCGCCCCGAGCGGCGCGAGGACCGACGCGGCGTCGTCGAGCCGGCCGAGAAGCGCGAGATGCTCGCCGAGCGCCGCGCGCACGCGGACGTCCCCCTCATCCGCCGCGAGCCGTTCGCGCAACCGCCGCTCCCCCTCCGCATCCCGCCCGGTCCGGCGCAGCGCCTCGGCGACGGCAACCTCCCAGTCGCTCCCCGCGGGACCCTCCAGCACCCCGCGTACGGCGAGCGCCGCGTCGCGCTCGACGAGCGCGGCGTACGAACCGCTCTCGATCGCCCAGCGCGCCCAACGCGCGGCGACCTCGCCCGCCTCCGGCCACGAGGAGGTGTCCGGCCACGCCGGCCCCCCGGCGACGCCCGGGGGCGGCTCGTCTGCCGCGCCGCACAGGGCGAGGGACAGGCAGACGACCGCGACCGACAGAAGCGCTCCCTTCACGATTCCCCCCGGAGTATAAACCAGCCCCAACCCCCTGGCGTTCCTGGGTTTCCCGTCGAAAGCCACGGGAGAGACGCCATCACCCCGATCCGTACGTCAATCGCCGGGCGCGCGCCGGACGGCACGCCGTACGGCAAGCCGCCCGTCTTCCGGAACAGGGAACGACTCGACGAGACCGTCCGTCCACCGTACGGTCGCCGTCGCCTCTCCCGTCGCCTTCCCGAGCCCGACATGCACACAGAACGTGTCGCCGCTCGTCGTGCCGCGCCCGCTGGCCACCTCCCGGACCCAGGAGCGCTCGCCGCAGGTCACCGTGACCCGGCAGCCGATCGCGGCGCGGTTGACAACCCGCCCGTCCCCCTCAAGACGCACCGTCACGGACCGGTGACCCGAGACTCCCCCGTTCCGGAAGAGCCGCACGCCGTCGGTCCTCGACGCGACGACGAGATCCAGGTCCCCGTCGTTCTCCAGGTCGAACCATGCGTGTCCCCAGCCGTCGTGCGTCACGACACCCGCGCGCCACGTCACGGGACGCAGACGCGGGATCCCTTCCCCGCCCGTCCCCATGTTCCGGTACAGGAACGAGGGGCACGCCTCGTACGTGGAGGTCAGGAAGGCATCCATCTCCCCGTCGTTGTCGTAGTCGACAAGGGACGGATCGGAGTGGGTCTCCTCGAACGCGATCCCCGAGCGGGGCTGCACATCCCGGAACCGGCGGGCGCCGTCCGCCCCACGCTCCTGGAGGAACAGCGCCGTCGGGTCCGAGAAGGCGAGGTACCGCGGGTGCGCCAGATTCGCGCAGAGCAGGTCCAGATCCCCGTCCCCGTCGATGTCCCCCCATGCCGAGCCGATCGTGTGACCGTACATCGGCTGCGGAACGCCGATCCCCTGCACCTCCAGGGCGGCGGCAACCTCCTCGAACGTCCCGTCCCCCCGGTTGCGCCAGAGGAAGTTCGGGTGGAGGCGGTAGTTCGACACGAAACAGTCCATGTCCCCGTCGTCGTCGAAGTCCGCCCATGCGACCCCGCGCCCGGAGCGGGGCGGGACGCCCCGGATCCCCGCTCCCTCCGACACGTCCAGCAGCCGCGTCCCGCGCTCGTTGCGCAGCAGCACGTGCGGCGCCCCCTCCCCGATCTGGGTCTCGTAGCACGCCACGTACAGGTCCACCCACCCGTCCCCGTCGTAGTCGGCGGCCCCCAGCCCATCGGGCGGCGCGGGGAGCGGTGCGTCCGCCCCGAAACGCGCGGTGGCGTCCTCGAAGACGCCCTCCCCCGCGTTGCGGTAGATCCGCAGGCTCTGCGCCGCCGCCTGGACGATGTCGAGGCGCCCGTCGTTATCCAGGTCCGCCCAGATCCCGCCCCGGCTCCACGCGGCAACCAGGCCGGAGCGACCGGTGACGTCCGCGAACCGGGTCCCCCCCTCGTTGCGTAGGAGGACGCATCCGTCCAGCAGAAGGTCGTCGAACCCGTCCCCGTCGAAGTCCCCCACGGCGACCAATACCGTTCGGCACGTTTCCTGCGTTTCTGATGAATCCCGGCGGGTCCCCTGCGGGCAGGGAATGCTGGATCGACTCCAGCACTCGATCTCCACGAATCCGGCAACAATGGAGTTGCCTCCCGGCGACTCTCCGTCCAGCATATGGGGGTACCCATCCCCATGAGGCCCAGCAACCGTTTCGCTGGGCGGTTCCGCCGGGGCGTGCGCGTTCGAGGCCTCACGTATTTCCGACGAGGGGCCGTCGCGATCCAGGAGGGGTCGCCGCGCCATGCCCGCGCGTCCGTCCAAGGGACGACCCAGTACCCGGTCTCCATGGAGATCCGGGGGAAGAACCTCCTCGTCGAGTGCGCCTGCCCCTTTTTCGCGCAACACGGCCCGTGCAAGCACGCCTGGGCGACGCTGCTCGCCGCGGAGGAGAAGGGGATGCTCGGGGACTCACCCGAGGGCGCCGCGGCAGCAGAAGGCCCCCATGGGGAAGGTCCGGACGCCATCCGTGTGCGCCCCCTCCGCCCGCGGGGGAAGCGCCTCCCGCGCGGCGCGCGCCGGAGGGGGGGCGACCGGTCGGACGACCCCGGCCCGCTCGACCCGCAGGGGAACTGGCCCCCCCAGCGGGAGATCCTCTACGTGCTCGACGCCGCGTCGACCCAGCCGGGGCAGATGTCGCTTCAGATCCTGATCGCCTGGCGCGACCGGCGGGGGGACGGGCGCTTCACGTCCCCGCGCGTGCGGGGGGATCTCCGGCTGGTCCCCGACAAGATGCCGGACGAGGAGGACCGACGCATCCTGCCGCTTCTGGAGGGAAACGGGCAGGACGGCGCGGCGGATCGCCCGCCGGACACGGTCCCCTCGCGCTACGCGCTGACGCCCCCCCTCCAGGAGACTCTCGTCCCGGCGATGTGCCGGACGGGGCGCTGCATGCTCCGCGCCCCGGGCGGCGGGAGATGGAGCCCCCTGCGCTGGGACGAGGGCCCGGCCTGGGATGCCTGGATGGAGGTCCGGCGCGAGGAGGGGCAGGACGGGTACCTCCTGACCGGAACGCTGCGGCGCGGCGCCGAGCGGATCCCCCTGTCGGAGCCGGTCCACCTGACCGCGGGGGGGTTCCTGCTGACGAAGGGGCGCGCGGGCCGTTTCCTGGACCACGGCGCCTTCCCCTGGATCGGCCTGCTGCGCGCGCACGGCCCGGTCCGCATCGGCGCACTGGAGCTCGGGGCCCACCTCGCGCAGATCCTCGAGCACCCGCGCACCCCGCGGCTCGACCTCCCGCCCGACCTGCGCCACGAGGAGGTGCGCCAGCCTCCCCGGCCGCGCCTCGTGATCCGTCACGGCGAGGGGCGGATCGGGGGCGCGGAGCGCCTGCGCGCGGAGATCTCCTTCGCCTACGGCCCCCGGATCGTCGAGCCGCACAGCGGCGCGGGCGCCGTCTATCTCCCCGAGGAGCGCCGCCTCTACCTGCGCGACCTCGCCGCCGAAGGGGAGGCGCGATCCCTCCTGCCGACGCTCGGATTCCGGTTGGAGGAGGAGCAGGGGGCGGCCGGTGCATGGGCCGAGATCGTCCCGTCGAAACTGGTGGTCGCCGTCCGCGAGCTGATGTCGCGCGGGTGGTATGTGGAGACCGAGGGGGTCACCTACCGCAAGGCGGGAACGGTCACGATGCGCGTGAGCTCCGGCGTGGACTGGTTCGACCTCGACGGCGCGGTGGACTTCGACGGACGGCCCGTGGCGCTCCCCGAGCTCCTCGCCGCGATGCGAAAGGGGGAGGCGACCGTCCGGCTGGAGGACGGATCCTTCGGGCTCCTCCCCGAGGAATGGCTGCGGCGCTGCGGCCTGCTGGCGGGGACCGGGACGCCGCACGAGGGGTCCCTGCGATTCGGCCGCGCGCAGGCGGGCGTCCTCGACGCGCTCCTGGGGGACGCGCCGGGCGCGTCGTGGGACGAGACCTTCGGGAAGGCGCGCGACGAGATCCGCGCCTTCGACCGCGTCCGGCCCGCGATGGAGCCCGCGGGATTCCGCGGGACGCTGCGGCCGTACCAGCGCGAGGGGCTCGGCTGGATGCTGTTCCTCGAGCGGCTCGGGTTCGGCGGGTGCCTCGCCGACGACATGGGGCTGGGGAAGACCGTGCAGGTGCTCGCGCTCCTGGAGGCGCGGCGCGCGCGGCGCGGCAAGCGGCCCTCGGTGCGCCGCCCGTCGCTCGTGGTCATGCCGAAGTCGCTCCTGTTCAACTGGAAGGACGAGGCGGCGAAGTTCACCCCGAAACTCTCCGTCCTGGAGCATTTCGGGCCGGACCGGATCCCCCCAGGGACCCATTTCGCGGGGCACGACCTCGTCTTCACCACCTACGGGACGTTGCGCCGCGACATCGAGGCGCTCCGGAAGATCCGGTTCGGGTACTGCATCCTCGACGAGGCGCAGATCGTCAAGAACGCCGGGACCGAGGCCGCCAAGGCGGTCCGCCTCCTGGCCTGCGACCACCGGCTCGCCATGAGCGGCACCCCGGTGGAGAACCACATCGGGGAGCTCTGGACCCACTTCGGATTCCTCAATCCCGGGATGCTCGGTTCGCGTTCCGAGCTGGCATCCGCTTCGGGCGGTCCCGCTACGGACTCCCTCGCGGCGCGAGAGGCGCTCGCGCGAGCGGTGCGCCCCTTCCTCCTGCGCCGGACGAAGGGGCAGGTGGCGAAGGACCTCCCTCCTCGCACCGAGCAGACGCTCTTCTGCGAGATGGACGACGCCGAGCGCGAGCGGTACGCCGAACTGCGGATGCACTACCGCGACGTGCTCCTCAAGCGCCTGGACCGCGACGGGGTGAAGAAGTCCTCCGCGCACGTCCTGGAGGCGCTGCTGCGCCTGCGGCAGGCCGCCTGCCACCCCGGGCTTCTCGACCCGGCGAAGGGGGCGCTTCCCTCGGCGAAACTGGAGACGTTCCTCGACCGGATCTCGGAGATCATCGAGGAGGGGCACAAGGCGCTCGTCTACTCGCAGTTCACGTCGTTCCTGGCGATCGTGAAGACGCACCTCGACGAGCGCAAGATCGTCCACGAATACCTCGACGGCAAGACGCGCGACCGCGCCGCGCACGTGGAGCGGTTCCAGACCGACCCCGACTGCCCCCTGTTCCTGCTCTCCCTGAAGGCCGGCGGCGTGGGACTCAACCTCACCGCGGCGGAGTACGTGTTCCTCCTCGATCCGTGGTGGAACCCCGCGGTCGAGGCGCAGGCGATGGACCGCGCCCACCGGATCGGCCAGAGCAAGGCGGTCTTCGCCTACCGGCTGATCACCCGCGACA
>JACQRN010000092.1 GCA_016206515.1 Planctomycetota bacterium
CGGCCTTCCTGCCGGCGCCCTCTGGTTTACGTTGGAGGTGGAGGATGGGGGAGGAAGGGTCCTCCGCCGCACAGGCGGCGATTGACGGACCGCGCGCCCCCCCGGTAATCTTCGTTCCGTGGGCGCCCGGCAAGGTAAATGGTCAACCGGATCTTGAGTTACGTCTCGCTGGCGGTGTCGGGCGGGGTCGCTCTGGTCTCCCTCGCCGGATTTTTCACGGGATTCCCGGCGGGGATGGGGGGGGGAACCCGCACCTTGTTCCTGGTGACCTCCATCCTGGTGGTCTGGTTGAGCTTCTCGGCGATGAGGGATAAGACCCTATGAGTACGACCTTTGCCCGGAGGATGTTCCTGATCGACGGGATCTCGCGTTTCGAGGAGGCGCGCGACTTCGTGCGCGAGGCGTTGCAGGGATCTCCGTTCGCGGATCGCGACCGCCGGATGATCTCCCTGGCGATCGACGAGGCGATGGCCACCTTCGTGGAGTACGCGCGTTCCACGGGGCGTCCTTCGGGGAAGGTGGAACTCTCGGTCGACCTGAACGACACGCGCCTGCGGGTGGAACTGTCCGACTCGCAGAACGATTTCTATCTCGGAGAAATGACCCCGGACGAGATGCTCGACGTCCAGGCGGCCCACGCCTCGCACCGCCTCGGCCTGTGGCTGATCCTCCACCTGATGGACGAGGTGACGTACGTCTATCGGCGCGGGCTCCAGAACGCGCTGGTGTTGACGAGATTCACGCCGTAGTTTCGCGCTACGCTGGGCGCATGCGCGCCCGACCCCTGCATAGGTTTGTCCTCTCTTGCGCCTTCCTCGTCGCCGCCGGTTGCGACCGGGGGCAGGCATCCCCTCCGCCGGGGGGCGCCCGGCCGCCGGCGCTGCTGGCCGCCTGGCAGCACGCGGCGGAACGCGTCCGCACGTGCGAGGCACGGTTCGACCTGGTCAAGTCCCTCCCCGGGTACGACGAGGAGATCCGCGCGTCGGGGATCCTCCGGTACCGGCGCACGGAGGGGGATCGGATCGAAGTCCTCTTCCATACGCGCGAGCCGGAGGAACTCCTGGAGCGCGTCACGCCGGACCTGTTCGAGACGTATGCGCCCGCCGACCGGTGCCTGGAGCGGCGGCGCCTGGAGGAGGGGTCCGCCGTCCAGCGCGCGTTCCGCGATGCGCTCGGCGTCCTGGTCGGGGCGCAGGCGCTGGAACGGTATGAGGTGAAGGAGGAGCGATCGCCCGCGAGGACGCTTCTTCTGGAGCCTCTCGACGGAGGTGAAGAGCGCCCGGTCGACTGGATCCGTGTGACCTTGTCGGAGCGCACCCGCCTCCCCGAGGCGTTTTCGTACGCGACGCCGGAGGGGGAGGTCCGCCGCTGGCGTTTGCGCGACGTCCGCGTGAACCCCGACCTGACCGACACCGACCTCGCCATCGAAGTCCCCGAGGGGACGGAGGTGATCGAGGATCCGGGAGAAGAGTAGGAGTCAGGAGTCAGGAGACAGGAGTCGGGAGGACGAGGAGGGGTTGGAGAGAACCGGCCTGCTTCGTCTCCCGGTCGGGTCGTTGCTCCTGTCTTCTGACTCCTGTCTCCTGACTCCTGTTCTTGACTTGCCCGTCCGTCTTCGTCTCCCTACCGTTTCCCCCGTGCCGAAGTACCCCACCCTCCTCGAGACGATCGGGCGCACCCCCCTTGTTCGGCTCGTCCGGATGCAGCCGGAGCCGGCCGCGACGATCCTGTGCAAGCTGGAGTTCATGAATCCGGGCGGGAGCGTGAAGGATCGGATCGGGACCTCGATGATCGAGGCCGCGGAGCGCTCGGGGAAGCACAAGCCCGGGGGGACGATCGTCGAGGGGACCTCGGGGAACACCGGCGTGGGGCTCGCGATGGTCGCCGCGGTGAAGGGGTACAAGTGCATTTTCACGATGCCCGACAAGATGAGCCAGGAGAAGGTGAACCTCCTGCGCGCCTTCGGGGCGGAGGTGATCGTCACCCCGACCGCGGTGGAGCCGGAGGACCCTCGCTCCTACTACTCGGTCGCCCGGCGGCTCGAGCGCGAGGTCCCGCTCGCCTGCTACCCGAACCAGTACGCCAACCCGCTGAACCCCGAGGTGCATTACAAGACGACCGCGCCGGAGCTGTGGGAACAGACGGAGGGGAAGGTCGACGCGCTGGTCCTCACGATGGGGACCGGCGGGACGATCTCGGGGATCGGCCGCTACTTCAAGGAACGGAACCCTGGCGTGCGGGTCGTCGGGGTCGATCCGGTCGGCTCGATCTACACGGAATATTTCAAGACCCGGAAGATGCCCGACAAGGCGATGTTCAAGACGTACAAGATCGAGGGGATCGGCGAGGATTTCATGCCGACGACCATCGATTTCCAGTGGATCGACGAGGTGGTCACGGTCGACGACGGGACCTCCTTCCGTACGGCGAGGCGGATGTGTCGCGAGGAGGGGATTTTCGCGGGGGGCAGCAGCGGCACCTGCATGGCCGCCGCGCTCCAGGTCGCCTCGTGCCTGGGGAAGGGGAAGACGGTGGTCGCGCTCCTGCCCGACTCGGGGTCGCGCTACCTGTCGACCTTCTACAACGACGAATGGATGCGCCGGAACCAGTTCCACGAGCGGCGCGTCCAGATGACGGCGCGCGACCTGCTGGGGCGCAAGGCGAAGAAGGCTCGGCTCCTATCGGTCCGGTCGACCGACCGGATCCTGGTGGCGATCGGCCAGCTGAAGGCGCGCGACATCTCGCAGGTGCCGGTGATTGACGAGGGGCAGCTGGTCGGATCGCTGCGGGAGGAGACACTCCTGGACAACCTCATCAACAACCCCCGCATCGGCGACCTGATCGTCGCCGAGGCGATGGGGTCGCCGCCTCCGGTCGTCCAGGAGGACGCCTCCGCCGACGAGATCCTGCGGATCCTGCGCGAGGGGAACCCCTCGGTCCTCGTGCGCCGTTCCGACGGGTCGCTCGACGTCCTGACGAAGTTCGACCTCCTCCAGGGGATCCCGTCGCTCGACGGGGGGGCGTAGGCCCGTGCGCTTCGAGACCGACGCCGTGCACGCGGGGACCAGGCCCGACCCGACGACCGGGGCGGTCATGCCCCCGATCCACCCTTCCTCGACCTTCGCGCAGGACGAACCGGGCGTCCACAAGGGGTTCGACTACTCCCGCACGAACAATCCGACCCGCTCCGTTCTCGAGGCGCAGATCGCCGCGCTCGAGGGGGGGAAATTCGCGCTCGCCTTCGCCAGCGGCATGGCGGCGGCCGACGCGGTTCTGCACCTGCTGTCGCGCGGGGATCATGTGGTCGCCGGGAACGACCTGTACGGCGGGACGCGGCGGATCCTGACCCAGGTGTACGAGCGGCTCGGGATCCGGACGACCTACGTCGACGCGCGCAACCCGAACGCGGTGGAGCGCGCGGTCCGCCCGGAGACGAAGCTGGCCTGGCTGGAATCCCCGACGAACCCCCTTCTTCGTCTATCGGACCTCGCCGCTTGCGCCGCGATCGCGCATGGCGCCGGCGCCCTGTGCCTGGCGGACAACACCTTCGCCACTCCGTACCTGCAGAGGCCGTTGGATCTTGGCGCCGACATCGTCCTGGAGAGCACCACGAAGTACCTCGGCGGCCACTCCGACGTCGTCGGCGGGGCGCTCGCCGTCAACGATCCGGACCTGCGCAAGCGCCTGGCATTCATCCAGAACGCCGTGGGGGGGGTCCCCTCCCCGTTCGACTGCTGGCTGGTGCTGCGGGGGATCAAGACGCTGGCCCTGCGCGTGGAGCGCGGCTGCGCCAACGCGACCGCACTGGCGGGGTGGCTTGCCGCTCACGAGGGGATCCGCGCGGTCCACTACCCCGGTCTCGAGTCGCATCCGCAGCACGACCTCGCAAAGCGCCAGATGAAGCTCCCCGGCGCGATGGTCTCGTTCGAATTGGAGGGGGACCTCGAGCGCGCCAAACGGTTCGTCTCCGCCACCCGCCTGTTCACGCTGGCCGAGTCGCTCGGCGGCGTCGAGTCCTTGATCGAGATCCCGGCCCTGATGACCCACGCCTCGATCCCCGCGGACGAACGCCGCAAGGCGGGGCTTCCCGATGCGCTGATCCGCCTCTCGGTCGGGATCGAGGCGGTGGAGGATTTGCGGGAGGATCTGGAGCGGGCGCTCGCGGCGGCTCGCGGATAGGGGGCTGCCTCCGGATTGTGTGTGCCATATTCCCATATTCGTGATATTATTCCATGCATGAAGACGACCCTCGATCTTCCCGACCGCATCCTTGACGAGGCGAAGCGGCGGGCCGCGCGGGAAAGGCGTACCCTCAAGGAGATCTTCGGGGAGGCGCTGCGGCGTTACCTCCACCCGCCGATCCGGCCCCGCGCCCCATTCCAACTCCGTCTCCTCGTGAAGGAGACCGGCCCGCAGAGCGGCGTAGATGTCGCGGACCGGGACGATCTCTACGATCGGATGGAAGACCGGCGTTGATCGCTGTCGATACGAACGTCCTGCTTTATGCGCACGCAGCACAGTTTCCCCTGCACGAGGCAGCGCGGCGGCGTCTGGAGGAACTCGCGCGAGGGGGCGAGTCCTGGGCGCTCCCGCTCTTTTGCATCGGCGAATTCCTCCGGACGGCGACGCACCCGCGCATCCTCATCTCCCCGTTCTCGATGGACGGGGCGCTCCAGGCTCTGGATCGCCTCCTGGCGTGCCCCTCGGCCGGCGTTCTCCTGCCGGGGGACGGCTACCTCGATTGCCTGCGCGAGGCGCTCCGGGAGGGCGGCGCCGCCGGCAACC
>JACQRN010000093.1 GCA_016206515.1 Planctomycetota bacterium
AGTCACGATAGCGGACAGCAGAGCTGTCCGCTGACTCGCCCGACGGGCGGCCACGGAGGGCCGCCCAGGGCGTGGTACGTGGGAGGGAGAGGGCCATGGATGGCCCGGGCGAATCCGGGGACCGGTTCGGTGCGCGGGCGCCAGTATCATTTCGTTCCATGCGGTCCGTACTCTCCCTCCTCCTGGTCATGGTCTGTCTCGGATGCAGCAGCGCCCCGTCCTCCGCTGTGGGCTACCTGCGCGCGCACCCGGATCTGCCGCTGCGGATCGCTCTTGCCCTGCGCGACGGTGTCCTCGTCGCAGGGATGTCGGAGGCGGAGGTGACGGCGCTCCTGGGGGCGCCGACCCACCGCACCCACGCGGTGGGGGACGCGGACGAGGTGGTCTCCTGGTCGTACCCCGCCGGTCGGACCGTGGCGTTCCGTGCCGAGAGCGGTGCCGTCCGGCGCTTCGCGCGCGGGGCGCTTCTCGATTTCAGCGGGGGGTTGCTCGACCGTGCGCGGGAGAGCGCGGATCTCGTGGCGTTGCCGCGGTAGCCGCCGTTATAGTTCCGGTCCATGCGCGACGGTTCCGGACGGTGCGCGGCGCTGCTCCTCCTGCTGGCCGCCGGGTGCACGACTTCCGGCGGGTCGGCGGGGCGGGGCGCGACGGGGGATCTGCAGGCGTCCATTTATTCCGCGTGGGCCCGTGTCGAGCCGGCGCTTGTCAGCATCTACCCGGTCTCCGAGGTGTTCCAGGAGGGGCGGCGGCGCGAGGCGACCGGCGTCGGGAGCGGCGTGATCTTCTCCCCCGAGGGGCTCGTCCTGACGAACAACCACGTCGTGGAGGGGGCGCAGAGGGTCGACTGCCTTTTGGCGGACAAGCGCCGGATCCCGGCGCGGATCCTCGGGACGGACCTGGCGACGGACCTGGCGGTTCTCCAAATGGAATGGGCCGACATCCCGCCGGAGCGGCGACCTCCCTGGGCGGAGCTGGGAACCTCCTCCGACGTAAAAATCGGGGACTTCGTCCTGGCGCTCGGAACCCCGAGCGGCCTGACCCGATCCCTCACGGTCGGCGTCGTTTCCAGCACCGTACGGAACTTGAGCATGGAGGTGAACCCGTTCCACCTCTGGATCCAGACGGACGCGGCGATCAACCCGGGGAACTCCGGCGGGCCGCTGGTGAACCTCCAGGGGAAGGTGATCGGGATCAACGCCCGCAAGCAGACGCAGCAGGGGGTCGAGGGGCTCGGCTTCGCGATCCCGATCGACGTCGCGCGCGGCGTCGCGTATGAACTGATCGACGCGGGGGAGGTTCGCCGCGGGTGGCTGGGGGTGAGCGTCTGGCAGTCGCTCGAGGAGATCGGTCGCGCCGAGGAGGTCGACGCGCACGGCGTCCTGGTGGGAAGCGTCGCGCCCGGGGGGGGCGCGGCCCAGGCGGGGGTCCGTGCCGGGGATTTCGTCGTGTCGATCGACGGCCGCGAGGTGGAGGCCCGGTACGTGGAGGAACTCCCCGCCTTCCGCGACATCGAGGCGGGGCTGAACGTCGGTTTTCCGGTCGAGGTGATCGTCGTCCGGGGGACGGAGTCCCTCTCCTTCCCGGTCGATGTCCAGGCGCTCGGGATCGCCCGCGGGGAGGCGATGGAATGCCTCCGCTGGGGGTTCGTGGCGCGCGAGCTGCCGGAGAGCGACCGGCGCCTCCTCCAGGTCCCTGCGGAGGTCGGCGTCCGGATCGACTCCCTCGTCCAGAACGGGCCGGCTGCGTCTCGCGGATTGGGGCAGGGGCTCCTCCTGCTTCGCGTCGACGGTGAGCCGGTCGGGGACCTGCGTGCCCTGCGGGCGGTCTACGACCGCCTGGAACAGGAGCGCAAGCCCCTCTTCGAGATCGTCGCCTACCACCCGGCCAACCGGTGCCAGGTCTTCGCGGCGATGCGGCCGGCGGAGGGGCAGGAGTGACGGCGGCAGGATCGTCTGTCCGTCCGGAGCCTGCCCTGAGCGAGCCCCTCGATCAGACTTCGGGGCGAGTCGAAGGGTCCTGCGCCTGCCCTGAGCGAGCCCCTCGATCAGTCCTCGATGCGAGTCGAAGGGTCCGGCGTCCTGCGAGGGGGTGTGCGGCGCGTGTCCCTCTCGGGCTCGTCCTGCTCCTGCCTGTTACGCTCGCGGCGCAGGATCCCGTGGCACCCACGGGGGTGGATGCGGTTCTCGAACGGCACCGCGCGTCGATCGTCCACGTCCGGGTCATCCGGGAGATCCAGACGAACCAGCGCCAGGCGCAGCGC
>JACQRN010000081.1 GCA_016206515.1 Planctomycetota bacterium
ACCTGCGCGTCGTCGAGCCCACACAGGTCGCATCGGACCGATTCCCCTATGGGATCCGCAGACGGGTGCGCGCACACGTGGATCGGTCTCCCCCTTTCCCGCGAGCATCCGATCTCCCGCGCTGTAGGAGTACGATACCGCCATGCGCCGGCGCCAGATCCCTCGGCGACTCCGGGCGGGGGATGCACGGACCCCGGCCACGGGCCCGGAGGGAACGGCCTGAGATGACGCGGGCGCGCATCGTCCTGCTGGCCGCCGCCGGGGCCCTGGCGTGCGCGGTTCCCGTGCTCCAGCGGGTTCCATCGGACCCCCTGGCCGTCCACTGGCAGCCGTACCTGGTCGCGGCGCTGCTCCTGGCGCCGGCATTCGGCCTGCTCCTGGCGGGGGCCCTACCCGAGGGAGCGGTCCGTCCGAGGACGCTCCATGGAACGGCCCCCTGGCTTCCCTTGCTGGCCTGTGGTCAGGCCCTCTTCTGCATCACGCTGATGATCCTGCAGCACAACGCCTTCTCGGAGGGGACCGCAACCTACGAGCAGGCAGCCTGGAACGTGTCGCATGGGATCTGGACACAGACGCAGGGCGACGCGGACATGCCGCTCCCGGTCCTCGGGCTCCACTTCACCCCCCTGACGATCATCCTCTCGTGGGCGTATCGGCTCTGCCCGCATCCGTTCACGCTGTACGCCCTTCAGTCCCTTGCGGTCGCCGCGGGAGCCCTGGGGATCGCGGCACTCGCATCCCGGGAGTCGGGGCAACCCCTCTGGGGACAGGTATTCGGTGCCGCGTACCTTCTGCATCCACTCCTCCTGATCGCACAGACCTCCGCCTTTGCCCCTGACGTGATCGCCTCGCCGTGCTGCGTTCTCCTCTGCCTGTCCATCGTCCGAGGGGAGCGGCGCGGCGCGTACCTGGCGGCGATCCTCCTGCTCTGCTGCAAGGAATCGTACGTGCTGGTGACGGGCGCGATGGGCCTGTACTGGATCGGGGCGCGCCGCCGTCGGGACGGAGCAGGGCTCCTGCTCCTCTCGATGGGCTGGTTCCTTCTGGCCATGACCGTGAAGCACGCCGCCGCAGGGGGATACGAGATGCACCAGGCTTATCGGGAACACGCCGTGGCGTTCCTGCTCCATCCCCTCGATGCGCTCCTCCATTACCTTCGGCCGGAACGCTCCGCGCTGATGGCGATGCTCTGCTTCTCGACAGGGTACCTGGGCCTGCTGGCGCCGGAAATCCTGGCCCTGGGGATCCCCGTGGCGGCCCTGGCGATGGCACCCCCTGGCATCGATGCGCGCATCGCCCTGGACGGGTATCAGTTCGCCGTGGTGGTCCCGATCGCCGTGTGGGCCGCCGCACGCGGGATGCGACGCCTATCCGGATGGGCGAACCCATCCCCGTCCGGCGCCCTTCCCGTCCGGTTGGGCGCGGCGGTCCTCACCAGCACCGCGCTCGCCTTCGCCTTCCTGAATCCCACGCAGGTCTACACGCGATACGACCCGGACCACTACTCCGTGAGCCGGCGGGACCGGGAGGTGGCGCGGATCCTGGCAGAGGCGGTCCCCGCCGAGGCCAGCGTCTCCTTTGCCCCCGAGTTCCGGAGGCAGTTGGCCCGACGGGAGACGTCCTACCTTTTCTTTTCCGAACCGGACGGTCGGCCCCCGAACCCCGCCGTCAGGGAAGCCCTCGGGGTGGCACCGTATGATTTTCCGTGGACAAGGGATTGCGACTTCGTGGTCCTGGACCTCCGGCATACGCGCTATCTGCACGGCGGGAAGGACAACCCCGCGTTGCGCAGGTTGCTGGAGGAATCCGACTACGGCATGGTCCGGTACTGGGATGGCCTGATGGTGTTCCGCCGGGGGACTTCCGTCCCCTGGAAGGAGCGTGTCCGCTCACCGGAACCGCCCGACCCGCCGGGGACAGGAGAACGGTTGCGGCTGCATGCCGTGGAAACGGGACTCCATGTCCGGCACGGCGGCGTGCTGGGACTCGCCTGGGATTGGGACGTCCAGGGGACCCTGCCCGGGATGGAAGACGTGGAACTCCGGCTGACCTGGAACGGAACGCCCGTGTTGCGGGAGATGCACACGCCCTTTCTTGGGCTCTGGCCGGCGAGCGACTGGGAGCCGGGTCGATACCGGGAGGAACTGACCCTACAACTTCCCCCTTGGGTCCGGCCCTCGACCACGCCCTACCTGCTCGAGGCTCGGATCGCAGGGTCGTCGGAACCTGTCCATACGTCGTACCGCGTCTTCATCCATCCCCATCGCCTCCTGGCCAGAGCCCCGGAAACGCCCCTGAGGCTCCGGTGACATCTCGCGACCCGGTCCGCCGCGCCCGCAGCGTTCCGAACCGCCGCGAGGCGACCTCGATCCCCTTCAGGATCCCCGTGCGCTCGAACCACCCGCGAACCTCGTCGAGCGTGTGGTACGATTGCACGGGCGCCGCGTACCAATCGAAGGTGTCGAGCCAGCGAGCCTTCCAGGACATGGACCGGCTCATCCAGGGGCAGGCCAGGCGCCCGACGAGAGGGAACGCCCCGAGCGGGGCGCCGATGGAGGAGAGCGCCCACACGAGGCGCAGCGGAAGGCGGGTCGTCACCGACCGCAACGCGGCGTACACGGGACCGAGCCAGGGGACAGGCGAGTAGACCCCGGCGATGAGGACCCCCCCCGGGCGGAGCGCCTCCGCGCACCGGCGGAGCGCCGCCTCCGGATCCCCCGTGTGGTGCAGGACCCCCAGGGAAAACGCGACGTCGAACTGGCCCGGCAGGAGCGGCAGGGAGAGGAGGTCCCCCTGCACAAACCGGGCGCGCGGATCGCGGACGCGGGCGCGGGCGCGCGCGAGCCCGTCGAGGGACAGGTCCACCCC
>JACQRN010000082.1 GCA_016206515.1 Planctomycetota bacterium
CGCAGGGGCGGCAGGTCGTGGGCGAGGGAGAGGTCCCCCCGCTTGAATCCGGTCGAGAACCCCGCGGGGTCCGCGATGGCGCGCCCTACGTCGACGGCGAAGTCCGCGGCCGTCTCCACGGCCTGCCACGCCCGGTCGCCAGCCTGCCTGAGCGACGCCAGGAAGAATCCTCCCGACGAGAACCGCGTCCAGATCCCCTCGATGTACAGGCCGTCGTCCGTCACGCGCCCCTGGCCGCCGTCGATCCACTCTTGGCTCGCCCGGTCCCAGAACCCGATCGGGACCGGCGTCCCGGCCGGGAGCCCGGGGCGGTTGAGCATCCGTACGGTGAGCGGCCTCTCGAAGACGATCGACGGCTCGCCGAAGAACGCCGCCACGAACGCCGCGTTATCCAGCGGCAAGGACGGCAGGTCACGGGAGAGCAGGATCGGAGTGATCTTGACGTCCGTGTCGTGCAGGACCGCCCCGGGGGGGAACGTCACCACGACCGAACCGTCCGAGGAGGCCGCCACACCTCCCTCTGCGGCGGAGATCTGCGTGATGCTCCCCACTGGCAGCAGGAACACGGGCTCGACCGCCACGTCCCGCCCCGAAGTTCCCAGCACCCTGCGGTTCGCGTAGTGGTACCCCTCGCGCGTCATCTCCAGGAGAAATTCCCCGGCCCCCGGCGCGCCGGCCCCCGGCGCGGGGAAGGCGAAGCGTCCCCGCGCGTCCGTGAAGACCGCCCCCTGGATCCCCTGGGCGATCACGCGGACGCCCTGCAGGGGGAGCTCCGTGGCGGCGTCGAAGACGATCCCGTCCAGGAACGCACTCCCCGCAGTGACGGGCGGCGACACGACGAGCGTCCATGCGGCCATCGCCTCGACCCCATTTCCGGCCCGATCCGACAGGGCCAGGTGCACGATATGCACACCCTCCGATAGATCGTCGTCCGGAACGAACCGTACCGCGGCCTGCGTCACGACCGATTGCGGCGTCACATCCCGATCGTCCAGGAACAGGCGGACGGAGGCGGCGTCGACGCCCGACAGGGCGTCCCCGTACACCGCGCCGATTTCCGGGCGGAGGGATGTGACCACCTCTCCGTCAGCGGGGAAGAGGGCCGCGACGACGGGGGGCGTCCGGTCCACGACGACCGCCACCTCCACCGAGACCCCGCACAACCCCGCCGCGCGGTTCCCCTGGTACGCCCGCGCCTGGAAGCGGACCGGCACCTCGCCGCGCGCGGAGAGGTCGACCCGGAATACGTGCGTGCCGCTTTTCCGGTCCGGGCGGTTCCGGAACGTCTGCGCCAGCACCCCGTCGACCAGGAGATCCACGTCCTGCACGTTCCCGCGGCCGTCCTCCCTCGCCTCGAACGCGACGGCGACATCCAGTACGCCAGCGTTCGTCGCGAAACCGGTGGTGGGGGAGACGATCCGGACATCGGGAGCGACGGGAGGCCCGCCCGGCGGGGTGGCGACCGCAGTTCCCAGGAAAAACAGGAGACACGCTGGAGAGTAACGCCAGGCCATCACTACGGCCTTTCCACCCGCCCGTCGCGGCTGGCGGCACCGGCGGCGGGCAGATACGCGCCGCGGGCGTAGTCGATCACCATCCGGTCGGAATTGAATCGCCAGAGGAGCGTCCGGATCGACCGCTTCATCCGGGCAACCCATCCGCGGGGGATCCCGTCCTCCCCCCGGTCGTAGTAGAGGGGCGCGACCTCGTCCTCCAGGATGCGGAAGATCCCGTCCAGGTTGGCCCGGGCCTGCACGGGCCCGTCCGTGGGGACGGCCGTGGCGGGGACGGCGAATCCGTTGCGGCCGTCCCATCCCTCGGGCCACCAACCGTCGAGAACGCTCAGGTTCAGGACCCCGTTCATCGCCGCCTTCTGACCGCTCGTCCCGCACGCCTCCAGCGGACGGCGCGGATGGTTCAGCCAGATGTCGACCCCCTGCACGAGCCGCCGCGCGACGCCCATGTCGTAGTCCTCGACGAAGACGATCCGGCCGCCGAACTCCGGTTTGCGGCTCGCCTGCACGATCTGGCGGATCATCTCCTGTCCCTCGGCGTCGTTCGGATGGGCCTTCCCGGCGAAGATGAACTGGACGGGCCTCTGGGGGTGGTTGACGATCGACGCGAGGCGGGCGGGGTCGGTCAGGAGCAGCGTCGACCACTTGTAGGTCGCGAAGCGCCTCGCGAACCCCACCGTCAGGATATGGCGGTCGAGGGACCGGTAGCACGGCTCCCGGTCGGGGTCTACGCCCCACCTGCGGTACTGCGTGGCGAGCCGCCCGCGGATGTACTGGAGCAGGCGGACCTTGAGGATCTCATGGATCGACCAGAGGTCGCTCTCCTCGACCCGGTAGATCCCTTCCCACAGGTCGGCATGGCGGATCCGGACGATCCAATTCGGGTGCACGACGCGGGCGCAGAGATCCTGGATCTCGTGGGCGATCCAGGAACCGGCGTGCACGCCGTTGGTGATGTGGCCGATCGGGATCTCGTCCTCGGCGCGCCCCGGCCAGAGGTCCTGCCACATCTGCCGGCTCACCCTCCCGTGTACCGCGGAGACGGCGTTCGTGCCCCTGGCCATCCGGATCGCCAGCGCGGACATGCAGAACGGTTCCCCGGGCGCCCCCGCATGGAGCTGTCCCATCGCGAGGAACGCCTCCCGTGTCATGCCCAAGGACTCCCGGAACGTCCCCAGGTGGGCCTCCACCAGATCGGGCGGGAACCAGTCGTGCCCCGCGGGGACCGGGGTGTGGGTGGTGAAGACCGTCCGGGAACGCGCCTCCCGCAGCGCCTCGGACAGGGGGCAGCCGGCCTCGTCCCGGATCTGGCGCGCCATCTCCAGGGACGCGAAGGCGCAGTGCCCCTCGTTCATGTGCAGCACGCCGGGACGGATCCCGAGGGCCTGGAGCGCCCGGACGCCGCCGATCCCCAGGAGAATCTCCTGCTGGATCCGGAGCTGCTGGTCCCCGGCATAGAGACGCAGGGAGAGCGCCCTCGTCTCCTGCGTGTTCGCCTCCACATCGGCGTCCAGCAGCAGGAGGCGGCACCGGCCGACCGTCGCGTTCCAGATCTGGGCATGGATCGCCCCCTGCGGGAGCCGGACCTGGATGAGGACCGGCGCGCCGTCGGGGCCCTTCACGAGATCCATCGGGAGCCTGCCAGGGTCGCTGCGACAGTATTCGGCGTGCTGCCTTCCCTCCGCGTCGACGGTCTGCCGGAAATACCCCTCGCGGTAAAAGAGCCCCACGCCCACGAGCGGGATCCCCAGGTCGCTGGCGCTCTTGAGGTGGTCGCCGGCCAGCACCCCCATCCCGCCCGAGTACATCGTGAGGCACTCGTACAGCGCGAACTCCGAGCAGAAGTAGGCGACGGGGCGCGCGACCAGCGCCCCCGCGTGGATGCTGGCCCAGGTCGACTCGACCGAGAGGTAACTCTGCAGGAGGCGGAACGCGCGGTCGACGCCCGCCAGGAAGATGGGGTCCGCCGCCAGGGCGGTCCACCTCCCCTCCGGAAGCCGCTCCAGGAGCTCCACCGGGTTGTGGTTCGAGCTGTTCCAGACCTCCAGGTCGAGATCCCGGTAGATCTTGCGGACCTCCGGCTGCCACGTCCACCAGAGGTTCCGCGCGAGGGCGAACAGCTTCCTCCGGAGGGTCTCAACCCGGAGGGTCTCGACCCTGAGGGTCTCGACGCCGCTCATGATGCCACTGCGCCTCCGGCGCCGGCTTCCCAGTCCAGCAGGCCCGCCGGCTCGCGTACGCCGCGCTGGCGGCAGCCGAGCCGCAGCGCCGAGGAGAACAGGCGGACGAAGGTGCCCCGGAGTTCCGTGCGATGCTCGTTCCCCAGCCACCAGAACCAGTCGCTCGACTCCGCCAGGTGCACCCCGTCGAGCGCATCCGGCGCCCCCCCCCGCGCGCGCACCTGGGCGAGGAACCCCCACGCGCGGCGCTGGTCGCGATGCGCCGCCCAGGTCCCCAGGCTCCCGTAGATCCAGCTCCCCGTCCCGATCGACTCCAGCGCGGGGAGGGCGCGGATCCCCCCCGCCCCTTCGAGAACTTCCGTAAACGTCATCATCTTCAGTCGGGGGTGAGCGGCGAGACCCCGGTAGAGCGCGCGGAGGAACGGCCGGCCTCCATCGGGGTAGTACCCCCAGGCGTTCTCCCCATCGAGCGCCAGTGTAACGCAGTCCGGCCGGCGCCCCGCGGCGGGGAGGGCGTCGATCCTGCCGATGAGATCCCCGGCGGCCTGCTCGGCGTCGGGCCAGTTGGCGTACTCGAAGCCGATCCGGTCGGACAGGTGCGTGTCCCGGAAGAAGACCGCGACCTCCCCCTCCCCCGTCCGGACCCGGTACGGCGTCAGGTGCCCGTCGGGGGGAACGCCCGCGCCGGATCGGTTGCCAACGGACCGGAGGAGCGCCTGATCGGTTACGACCCAGGCGAGCGGCCCGGGCGCCAGAGCGCGCAGCGCCTTGGAGCTCAACGCCCCCTCCGAGGGCCAGAGCCCCCCGCAGGGCCGGCCCCATCGCCGCGCGTGCGCCTCGATCGCCTCGACGACCTGGATCCGCGCGTCGAGCGGGGCCGAGAAATCCAGGGGCGGAGACGCGCCGGGCGCCGGGTCGGAAAGCGCCGCGTCGCACAGGAGCGGCAGGATCGGGTGGTAGTAGGGCGAAGTGGAAAGTTCCACCGCGCCCTGCGCCTGGGCCGTGCGGTAGGCGCCTTCCACGGCACGGACCCGCTCGGCCATCCGCTGGTGGAGCGCCGCCTTATCGGACTCCGTGAATCCGGTCCCCTTCTCGATGAGGGATCGAACGATCTCTTCCTCGCAGAGCGCGCTCCCGCACCACGCCAGGTGGAACCACACCTGCAGGTCACGCAGGTCCCCGACGGAAGCCTTCCCGGCGGCGGCCTCCCCGGCGTCCCCCAGGCCCTCCAGCCGCTGCTTCAGCGCGCGCAGGGGTTCATGCCGTTCCAGGTCCCGTCCCTGGACATGGAAGAAGTGCGTCAGGCAGAAGGCCCGTTCCGACAGGTCCAGATCCTCCGCCGGCCGGAGGGCGACGGTCTCCCAGAGGTCCTGCCGGCCCGACCGGACCCCGTCGATCTGTTCCAGGAGGACAGCGGTCAGGTTGAAGACCGCCCTCGCCCCCTCGACCTCCAGGACCCGCTCGGGCATATCGGCATAGGAGCGCGCCGAGTGGAGCCGCACCCAGGGGAGCACGACCTCGCCCGTCAGGGCGTCCCGGTAGAGGGGCTGGTGGCAGTGCCACAGGATGCAAACGGCCCGCTGGGGGGAGGAGTTTCCCTTCACGACGTCGCGCTCAGCTCCTCCAGCGCCTGCGGGACCTCCACATGTTTGCGCCACAGCGCGGGGCCGGACAGGCGGGGCTCCCCGCCGGTCTCACGGTGCGCCAGGAACTCGAAGACACGCTCCGGCGTTCCGAGATCGGTCCATCCGCAGGGCGGGACCGGCAGCACACGCAGGTGCCGTACGGCACGCTGGAGGATCTCGCGGGAGAAGTTCCGGGAGGGAAGGTCATCGTACAGGGCCTCCACGCGCCACGGCAGCCACTCCCCGCCGCGCGTGCCCAGGGCGAACTGGAACGATCCCAGGAGCTGCGGAAGGACGCCCTCGTAGAGGCGCAGGATGCTCTGGCCTGCCCCGGCGAAGAGGAAACTGTTCCAGAGCGCCCCATGCTCCATGAGGATCTGCGCCCAATGCGGAGCCGGTTTCTCCACGAATGCGGCAACCGGGTGTACCCGGCGCCCCGCGACCCGGCGGGGGATGATCCACCCCAGCTCCGTGTCGGGAGAGTCCGGCGTGAACCCCAGGAGGGTCACCGCATCCTCCTCCCCCCCTTCGTCCCCTCCCGCGACGGTCGCCAGGGCCCCCCCCAGCACCTCCTCGTCCTCCACGTAGTGATCGGAGGCGAGGATGACGACGCGGGCGGACGGATCGCGCCCCAGGACGCGCATCAGGGGCAGGAGGATCCCCGGCGCCGTGTCGCGGTTGACCGGCTGCGCGACGATGTTCTCCGGCGGGATCCGCGCCAGCTGGATCCTCCACAAGGGCCAATGCTGCTCGGCGACGATCGGGACGATCCGTTCCACGGGAGCCAGGCGGCTGGCGCGCTCGATCGTCAGTTCCAGGAGCGACTTCTCGTTGCAGAATGCGCAGAACTGCTTCGGGACGGGTCTTACCCCCTTCCCCCGGGTGAGGGAGCCCAGCCGCTTCCCCTCCCCCGCGGCGAGCACGATCACCCAGGGCTGACCCGTCCTCCCCATGGCTATTTCCCCACCTCCGCCCGCTTGGCCTGGTTGGACATCAGGGACAGGAAGAGGCGCTCGTACCCGTCGCCAAGACGATCCCAGGAGAAGTCGCGCAGCATCGCCCGGCGCAGGACCGTGCCATGGCGCTTGCGGTCCGCACAGAGCGACACGGCCCGGCGCACCGCGTCCCCCAGCGCCTCGCCCGTCGGCGGACCGAAAAGGAGGCCGGTCCCATCCGCCGGGTGCTCGTCGATATCCTTCACGATGTCGATCAGCCCCCCGGTCCGGCGCGCGATCGGGATCGTCCCGTACGCCTGGGCGTAGATCGACGTCACGCCACACGGCTCGAACCGGCTGGGAACAGCCAGGAAGGAGGCGCCCGCGATGAGCCGGTGCGCCAGCGCCTCCTCGAAGCCGATCCGGCAGGCGACCTCGCCCGGATGAGCGGCCGAGACCCGCCGCACCGCCTCCTCGATCCCCGCCTCGCCCTGCCCCAGGATCGCCACCTGGCAACCGAGGCGGAGGATCTCCGGAACCGCATCGACGAGCAGGTCGACCCCCTTCTGGGAGGTCATGCGGCCCACGAAGGCGACCAGGGGCGCGCCGCGCTCCGTCAGCCCCAGCTCGCCGCGCACGCCCCGGGCGTTCGCCTGCTTCGCATCGAGGATCGTCCGGACCGCCTGCCTCGACCGGTACGGGCGGTCGAGGTGGGGATCCACCGCGGGGGACCAGATCTCCGTGTCGATCCCGTTGAGGATTCCCGAAATTTTCGCGCGGGACTCCTGGACGACCCCCTCCAGGCCGAAGCCGTGCTCGCCCGAGACGATCTCGGCGCCGTAGGTGGGACTGACGGTCGTCACCGCGTGGCTGTAGAGGATCCCCGCCTTCAGCGGGTTGATCCGCCCGAAATACTCGCAGGCGCCCATCGACCGGAAGAGCGACTCGGGAAGCCCCGTGCGGGGGAAGAGTTCCGCCGGGGCGAGCCCCTGGTACGCCAGGTTGTGGATCGTCAGGACGATGGGGCCGCTCCATCCTCCCCCCTCGACCAGCATCGGGGCGACCAGGGCCGCGTGATGGTCGTGCAGGTGCACAAGCCCCCCGCGTGGCGAATGCGCCGACAGGAACGCCGACACGGCGCGACAGAACGCGATGAAACGCCCGGCATCGGCGGCCGGCTCCGGCGCATAGATCTCCTCGCGGTCCGCGAAGAGCGCGGGAATATCGACGAGGACGACCTCGACGCCGTCGTGCCGGGTCCGGCGGAGCGAGACCGCAAGCCTGTCCTTCCCGAAGGGGATCTCCAGGGACGGACACATCGGGTGCGGGACAGCCCCGGGAGCGGACGCCGAAGAGCCGTACGCCGGCAACATCACGCATACTTCGTGGCCCCGCTTGGCGAGCGTTTTGGAAAGACCGCCAACGACGTCGGCAAGCCCGCCGACCTTCGCGAGCGGAACCATCTCCGCAGCGACCACGACGACCCTCATATCCCGCCCTGCGCGCCGCCGCGCGCGGATGCCCCGCCCACCTACGCCGCTCCCGCGCCGAAGGCGCGGGTCGTGGCGGCGCTTCGTGTCATTGTACCTCCTCGTGAGCCTGTTCGGAAATGATCGGATCGCATTCAGGGCACGTGTTGTCGATGCTTCCCGTTGCACATCCCCGGCCGCGACGGGATCATGGGGGAAGGCCAGCCTAAGGAGGTTGACGATGCGTACGGTCGCGATCGCGGTATCGATCCTCTCGCTTCTGACCCTCGTGGAAGCGGCCGTGGCCGCTCCGGGGGGACCGAGCACGAGCCGTCGCGACATGGAGGCGGTCCTCACCCGCCTGGCCGATCCCAACGAGAAGATCGCCAGCCAGGCGCGCGGCGAACTGATCGCGATGGGGCAGGTTGTGGTTCCGGTCCTCCTGTCGCACCTGGACGATCCGAGTCCGGCCGTCCGGCTGTCGGTGATCGAGGTTCTCGGCCGCCTGGGACGGCTCGGATCGATCCCCCACCTCGTGAACCTCCTCGAAAGCGACCGGGTTCGCGTGCGGGAGTCCGCCCTGTTCGCCCTGCTCCAGATCCATCCGGACGGGAGATCCTTCGGATTCGTTCCGGAGGCCTCCCCCGTGGAGCGATTCCCCGCCGTGGCCCGGTGGCGCGAGTGGGCCGCCTCGCAGGACCCGTCCGCCGGCGGACCTGGCGCGAGGCCCGCGCCTCCAGTGGCTGTCCCTGCCCCGACACCCGTGTCCACCCCGGTCCCCGCACCCGCTCCCGCGCCGATCCCTGCGCCCACCCCGGCCCCGGAACCCCGGCAGCCATCGGCTGCCGTAGAACCCCCGCCAACCCCGACACCTGCGCCGCCCCCCGAGAC
>JACQRN010000083.1 GCA_016206515.1 Planctomycetota bacterium
AGCGAGATCCTCGGCGGCAAGCGCGGCCGGGACCGCAAGGCCCACCCGAACGACCACGTGAACCGCTCGCAGACGTCCAACGACGCCTTCCCGACCGCCATGCAAGTCGCGGCGGTCTGCGAGGTGCAGGGGGCGCTCGTCCCGGCGCTGAAGGGATTGCGCGACGAGCTCGACCGCAAGGCGCGCGACTTCGGTTCCATCGTCAAGATCGGCCGCACCCACCTGCAGGACGCCACGCCGATGACGCTCGGCCAGGAGTTCTCCGGGTACGTCGCTCAGATCGACGGGGCGCTCGGCGCGATCCGCTCCGCCCTGGGGCCGCTCCACGAACTGGCCCTCGGCGGGACCGCGGTCGGGACGGGTCTGAATGCCCCTCCCGGGTTCGCCGAGAAGGCCGCCGCGCGGATCGCCGCGCTCACGGGGCACCCGTTTGTCACAGCCCCGAACAAATTCGCCGCGCTCGCCTCGCATGACCCCCTGGTGGGCGCCTCCGGGGCTCTGCGCCAGGCGGCGGTTGCCCTCATGAAGATCGCCAACGACGTCCGCTGGCTCGGCTCGGGGCCGCGGTGCGGCCTCGGGGAGCTGCGCCTGCCCGAGAACGAGCCGGGGAGTTCCATCATGCCGGGAAAGGTGAACCCGACGCAGTGCGAGGCTCTGACGATGGTCTGCGTCCAGGTCCTCGGAAACGACGCCGCGTGCGGCTTCGCGGGGGCGTCGGGGAACTTCGAGCTGAACGTCTTCAAGCCGGTCCTGATCCATCTCTTCCTGCAGTCGGTCCGGCTCCTGGCCGACGCCTGCGCCTCGTTCCGGGAGCACTGCGTCGCGGGGATCGAGCCGGACCGCCCCCGCATCGCCAGCCACGTCTTGAACTCCCTGATGCTCGTCACCGCGCTCAACCGCAAGATCGGCTACGAGAAGGCGGCCGAGATCGCCAAGAAGGCGCACAAGGAAGGGACGACGCTGCGGCAGGCGACGGTCGTCCTCGGCTATCTGACGGAGAAGGAGTTCGATGAGACGGTCAGGCCGGAGCGGATGCTAGGTCCGTCGGCGGAATAGCGGGTTCCGCAACGCGCGGAGGCAGGATGCCGGAGCGCGTTGCGCATCCAAACAGGTAGCGCGGGCTTCATGCCCGCGGGCGGCGGGGATAAACCCCGCCCTACCTCGTGGGGCGGGGACTTCAGCGGTCTCTCGGATAGGCTCTAAAACCCGAGCTTCTTCTTCTTGTCCTCCGCCGTTCCCAGCGGGTCTCTCTTGGCGGTGATGTTCTCCAGTTCGCCGCTCTTGCAGCGCTCCGCGTTGATCGCGGTGTACTGCTTCTGGCCCTCGGGGACGTCGGAATCGGCGAAGATCGCCTCGACGGGGCACTCGGGGACGCACGCGCCGCAGTCGATGCACGCCTCCGGGTCGATGTAGATCATCTTGTCCTGGGTTGGGTTGCCATGGAAGCAGTCGACCGGACAGACCGCCACACAGTCTGTGAACATACACCCCTGGCAGTTCTCGGTGACGATGTACGCCATGCGCGTTCCCCCTTTCGGGTGCGTAGTGTAGAGCGCGCGCCCCGCCCGTTCAAATTT
Source organism: Planctomycetota bacterium (assembly GCA_016206515.1). GTDB lineage: Bacteria > Planctomycetota > SBBH01 > SBBH01 > JACQRN01 > JACQRN01. The sequence goes on from JACQRN010000083.1 coordinate 1,578, forward strand.
TCCTGAACTTGCCGCCCCCCTCGTTGACGAGCTTCGTGAACCCGTGGCGCTTGAGGTTCTTGTCCGACACCCGGGACTTCGTCGAGGAGGTGCAGATCCCGGGGGCGCCGATCACTCGCGCGACCGGGCCGTGGCACGACGGACAGGAGGGGAGTGGCGCGTCCTTCATCGACTGCACGATCTCGAACGGCGCGCGGCATCGTTCGCAGCCGGAGCGCTCCCCTTCCTGCGTCGTCCGGTAGGCGTAGGTCGGCATGGTTCCTCTCGGGATTCTGATATGGAATGGCCGACCGCAACAATCATATTCGTTCCTGTCGGGTCCGTCCCGACTTCGTCGCGCGAGCCTGGAAACGGGGAGGAGCGGGGGACGGGGCTGCTTCGACGACGAATCACTCTGATATTCGCGGATTGCGTGCGGTGCAG
>JACQRN010000079.1 GCA_016206515.1 Planctomycetota bacterium
AGGCGACCTCGCGCCCCGAAGTCCCGCAGTCGCACGCCGCCACGCCCCCCTTCCCGTCCCAGAAAACAGACGCCGAGCCTTGTCCAACGTCGAGGAACACCACGCCGGCCCCGCTCGGCGCGGGGCGCGCCAGACACGCGGCGACCAGGACGCACGCGAGCACCGCCATGGCCGCGCCGCGCAGGCGCGAACGGGAAAGGAAGGAGCAGGCGACGAGCCCACCCAGGGCCGCATAGATCAGGACGCAGACGGATATCGAGGGCCCCGCCAGGGTGACGCTCCCGCCTGGGATCGCGCCGAAGAGACGTACGATCGCGATCAGGAGGCGAACCGAGAGGTCCGTCCCCAGGACGACGGCGCCCCCCAGGAGGGGGATCCCCCCGAGCGAGACCGAGAGGAACGCTCCGGCTAGAACGACGCCCAGAAGAGGAACCAGGGGGAGGTTCGCCAGGAGGGAGACGGGAGACAGGATATGGAAGTGATGCCACAGAAGCGGCGTCACGGCCGCGGACGCCCCGAACGAAACCGCCAAAGACCGGAGCGCCCATCGTACGGGCGCGGAACGCCCCTCGGCGGAAAGAGGAAGGCGCGCGGACAGGACGATCCCCGCACACGCGAGGAACGACAGCTGGAACCCCAGGCGGAACAGCTCCGCGGGGAAGACCGCCAGGATCAGCGCGGCGGCGAGCGCCAGGAGGTTCCAGACGTCCACGCGCCGCCCCGAGGCGCGCGCGGCGAGGAAGACGAGGACCAGCACGGCGGAGCGGACGACCGGGGAGAGCGGCCCGACCAGCGCCGCGTAGAGGAGGATCAGGAGCGCACAGATCGCGAAGCGCGCGGAACCCAGGAACGCCAGCCGCCGCACGCAGAACCAGACGGCCCCCGCGACGAGACCGAGGTGCAGGCCGCTGATCGCCAGCAGGTGCACCGTCCCCGTGCGCCGGAACGCCCACTCGAGATCGTCCGGAAAATCCCACGGCGCCCCCACCAGCAGCGTTGCCAGAACGCGCCCCCTCTCCCCGGGGAAACGTTCCCGGAGGCGCCGCTCCATCCCCTCGCGGAGCCCCCCGATCCATCCGCGCCCCCCACGGGGGGCGTCGAGCACCTCGCACGCCCCCGCGGAAGGGACACGGAACGAGAAGGGAAGTCCGCGATCGGCCGCGTTCGACGCCTCGTTGAACCCGCCCGGGTTGCGCACCGCCCGCCAGGGGGACGCGAACCCGCGCAGCCGGACACGGGAACCCGCGGGCACGGGAGACGTTCCCTCCAGGCGCGCCGACAGGGGACCGGAGGCGCGGAGGCACTCTTTCCCCACCTCCACGGAGCACAACGCCAGGTCGAGCCGGACCTCCTCCCGGTACTCCCCGGCCACGGTCCACGCCGCGCGCACGTCCCCCTCCACGACGACGGGATGCTCGACCCGTCCCAGCGCCGCCAGGGCGGGGTCCGGATGGACAGAGTCCCAGGCGCGCAGGTGAGCGCCCCCCAGGGCGAGGCAGGCACACAAGAGCCGCACATCGGCCCGATGTCCCGCGCGCAGGTCGCGCCCGGCCCAGGCCAGAAGGATCGCGCAGGTGGCGAGCGCTGGCCACGCCGGCAGCGCGGCGCATCGGGCCAGGAGCATCCCCGCCATGAAGGCGCACACCGGAGCCAGGAGGGGGCGCGCGGGGGAGATCAAGCGTCCGTCCGGCGCGAGGCGTCCGGCGTCCGGCGAGGGGCCTCCTGCGGGAAGATCCCGATCTCGCCGCAATCGATCCGGAACCCGCAGTTCCCGCAGACGATCTTGCAGTTGCGCGGGACCATCTCGAAGCCGCAGATCGTGCAGGAGAGGTCGGGGGGCTCGGGAGGCATCACGCAAATCCTACATCGTGGGGACGACGCTATAATCGCCGCTCCGAATCCCAGGCGCCCATAGCTCAATTGGATAGAGCGTTGGCCTCCGGAGCCAAAGGTTGCAGGTTCGAATCCTGCTGGGCGCGTTTCCCGATTTGGAAAGGGGCGTAGGGCCTGCGTATGACCCGGTTGCATGGGACCGAGGAGGGCGAGGAGATCCGGCGGATCGTCGAGCACGCCTCCCACCTGCTCCCCGCCCAGGGCCCGATCCGGCTCTTCATCCACCACAACACCCTCCACGCCTTCGAGGAGCTCCCGTTCGAGGAGGCGGTCGTCCGCGCGGGGGAGCGGTTCGGCTGCCGGCCGTTCCTGGAGGAGGAGGAATACCGCAGGGAACTCTCCGGCGGCCGCATCCGGGTGGAGGATCTGACCGCCCTCCTCCGGGACGAATTAGGCGAACGCGCGCCCCATCCGGTCGCCGCGGGCTCGACGAGACTCGACGTGAGGCTGACCATGCTCCGAGGCGGCCTTCACGAACCCGAGGAGGACGAACTCGACTGGTTCCTGGCCGAGTGCGAGGAACCCTCGCCGCGACTCTGGGAGGCGTGCGTCCGGCACGTGGCCCCCCTGGGGGGGCGCGCACCCCCCGCGTCCGCGCCGACCCGGCACAGGGACCTGCTTCTGGCGGCCACGGGGGAGGACTCCGACGCCCTCGTCCACCCGCTCCTCATCCGGCTCTGCGCCGCGTTCCTCGACCAGGGGATCGCCCCTTGGCCGATGCCGGGGCGGGAGCGCGGCCTGTTCCGCGCCTTCGTGGGGATGTACCGGGGCCTTCCCCTGCCGGACGCATGGCTCCGTGGATTGAACCGGAGGTTGGCCCCCCTCCACGACGAGCGCGCCGACCGGTCGGTCGCCTCTTCGCTGGGACGCCTCGGCGTGCCGCGGGAGGAATGGCCCGACTACATCGAAAAGACCCTGCTGGCCCTGCGCGGCTGGCCCGGGATGATCCACCAGACCGAGGAGCGTCCGGACCGCGTGACGATCCCCTCCCCGCCGGGTTCCCTGCTCGACTACGTCGCGGTCCGCCTGATCCTGGAGGAGCAGGCCCTCGCCCACGTCGCCCGCCGATCGCTCGGCCACCCGGGACCGTTGGGCGCCATCCGGGAGGCGGCCCGCGGACGCCTCCCCCCGAGCCCGGCGCAAACCAGCCGGATGCGCGCCTACGCCCTCTACCAGGTGGCCCGGCGGATGGGATGGGACGCCGGGGCGATCCTCGCATCTCCCGCCCGCGATCTCATGGACGAGATCGAATCGTTCCCCTCCCTCGAACGACGGAGAATCCTGCATCTGGCGTACGAACGCCGCCATCGCCATCGGACGCTCGACGCGCTGACGGAACATCGAGCGCCCAGCGCCCCCGTCGCGGCCTTCCAGGCGGTCTTCTGCATCGACGAGCGCGAGGAATCGCTGCGGCGGCACCTCGAGGAGACCGAGCCTTCGTGCGAGACCTTCGGGACGGCCGGGTTTTTCGGGGTGGCCATGTACTACCAGGGCGTCGAGGATGCGCATCCGTTCCCCCTGTGCCCCATCGCCATCCGGCCGGAGCGCCACGTGCGGGAGGAACCCCTGAAGGGGGAAGCGGCCGGCATGCACCGCCTCGTCGGCCGCGCGGCGTACGCCGTGCATGTCACCAGCCGCACGGGAGTCGGAGGATCCATCCTGGCCGGGATCCTCGGGACGCTCGCCTCCCTTCCCCTGGTCCTGCGCGTGTTCCTCCCGCGCCAGGCGGCCGCGCTGCGCTCGCGGGCCCACGCCCTCGTGTGGCGGCACACGGGCACGCGCCTGCGGTGGGACTTCTCCGTCGACGAGACGGCAGGAATCGTCCGCGCGCTCCTGGAGGAGACCGGCCTGATCGGGCGGCTGTCCCGGCTGGTCGTCGTCGTGGGGCACGGCTCGTCGAGCCTCAACAACCCGCACGAGTCCGCCCACGACTGCGGCGCCTGCGGCGGGGGGCGCGGGGGCCCCAACGCGCGCGCCTTCGCGGCGATGGCCAACGATCCGCGCGTACGGGAACGCCTGAACCTCCCCCCGGACACCGTCTTCGTCGGCGCCTCCCACAACAGTTGCAACGACGGGATGGAATATTTCGACCTGGACCTGCTCCCCCCGACGCATATCGTGGACCTCGGCAGGGCCCGCGCGGCGCTCGACCAGGCGCTCCGGTGGAATGCCCATGAGAGGTGCCGGAGGTTCGACCATGCCCCCCTGGACCTCACGCCCCAGGAGGCGAGGCGCCACGTCGAGGCGAGAACGGAGGACCTGGCGCAGGTCCGGCCCGAATACGGGCATGCCACCAACGCGGTGGCCGTCATCGGACGCCGCACCCTCACGCGGGGGCTCTTCATGGACCGCCGGGCCTTCCTGGTCTCCTACGATCCCGCGGCGGATCCCGACGGGGCCGTCCTCGCGCGGATCCTGCGGGCCGTCGGCCCCGTCTGCGCCGGCATCAACCTGGAATACTATTTCTCGTTCGTGGACAGCGCCGGATACGGCTGCGCCACCAAGCTGCCGCACAACATCTCGAGCCTGCTCGGCGTGATGGACGGGCACGCCAGCGACCTGCGCACGGGGCTTCCCTGGCAGATGGTGGAGATCCATGAACCCGTACGCCTCGTGACGGTCATCGAAGCGAGTCCGGAGCGCGTCCGCTCGGCGCTCGCCCAATCCCCCCCGCTTCTGCGCCTGGCCCTGAACCGCTGGATCCAGGTCGCGGCGCTCGACCCCGGCTCCGGGGAGATCTCCGTCCTGAGGCACGGGACGTTCGTGCGCCACACCCCCGAGGAGGGACCCCTTCCCGCGGTCCGGTCGTCGGCCGACTGGTACCGGGGGCACCGGGAGCACCTGGGGTACGCGAGGATCGGGACATGACCCCCCTCACGCTCCTGGCCCTGGCCGGCCCGCTCGGGCTGTTCGCGACGCTCTCGGTCCTGTCGCTCCTGGGCCGGCCGGCTTCGGAGCGCGCGACGGGCACGCTCGTCCCGCTCGCCCTGTGCGGCGCCTGGATCGCCTCCCTCGGGATGGCGGCCCTTTCGGTCGCATCGGCAGGCCGCAGACTGGACCTCCCCCTCGGGACGATCGTCGTGTCCGCCGGCAACGACTTCGAATTCAGGCTATGGGTGGACGGCTTCTCGGTCGCCTACCTCGTCCTGATCCTCATGCTCTGCGGCGTCACGGGGCTGTTCGCGCACCGCTACCTCCACCTGGAGCCGGGGTACAACCGCTTCTTCGTGCTGTTCTCGCTCTTCGTGGTCGGGATGGAATTCTCGGCGCTGGCGGGCTCGATGGAGACGCTGATCGCGGCCTGGGAGGTGGTCGGACTCTCCTCCGTGATGCTCGTCGGATTCTTCCACGACCGGCCGGAGCCGATCCGCAACGCCGTGCGCGTCTGGACGATCTACCGGATCGCGGACCTCGGGCTGATCTTCGCGGCCCTGCTGGTCCACCACGCGGCGGGCACGGGCTCGTTCGCGGCGGTGTTCGACCCGTCCACCGGCCTCGGACGGGACGTCCTGGGGGCCGTGGGGCTCCTGCTCCTGCTGTCGGCCATGGGCAAGTCGGCCCTCCTCCCCTTTTCGAGCTGGCTCCCCCGCGCGATGGAGGGCCCCACGCCGTCCAGCGCCATCTTCTACGGCGCCCTTTCCGTGCACCTGGGCGCGTTCCTTCTCCTTCGCGCCGGGGCGATCCTGGACGCGGTCCCATGGCTTGCGTGGCTCGTCGCGACCCTCGGCGCCGCGACGGCCCTGCACGGCGCGTTCGTCGCGCGCGTCCAGACGGACATCAAATGCGCGCTGGCCTACGCCTCGCTGACCCAGGTGGGGATCATCGTCGCCGAGATCGGACTCGGCCTGCGGTGGATCCCCATGGCGCACCTGCTGGGGCACGCCTGTCTGCGGACGCTGCAGTTCCTGCGGGCCCCCTCCCTCCTGCACGACCTCCACCAGACCGAGAACGCGATCGGGAGCCACCTGCCCAGGACCGGAATCCGGTGGGAGCGTTGGCTCCCGGCGGGCCTGCAAACCCGGCTGTACCTCGCGGCGCTGGAGCGCGGAGGCCTGGAGGCGATCCTGCGCGACGGGGTGGCCCGGCCGTTCCTGGCGGCGGCCCGCTCCTTCGACCGGATGGAACGGTGGTGGATCTCCGTCCTGGGGGGGAAGGGGGCGTGAACATGCTCCGCTTCCCCTGGCTTACGCTCCTGGTCCTGCTCCCCTCGGCGGGGGCCGCCGCCACCCTGCTCCGCCGGTCCGTCCGGCGCGCGCACGCCATCGGCGTGGCGGTGGTCCTGATCGAGGTGCTCCTCGCGACCGGGGCCTGGATCGACCTGGGAGGGCGGGGCGCGGCCGCGGATCCCTGGGTCGGATTCCTCCGCATGGACGACCTGAGCGCGCCTCTGTTCCTCGCCGTCGCGATGACGGTCGCGGCGGTCCAGCCGACCGCGCGCAGGGCCAAGCGCACGACGGGGGTCGTGGCCACGATCCTGGGATCCGAGGCGCTCCTGTTCCTGATGTTCTCCTCGACCGAACCGTGGACCCTGACGGTGCTGTTCGCGGCGGGGACGATTCTCCCCTGGGCCGACGCGCGCACGTGGGACCGGGGGGCGCGCCGCGCCTTCTCCCTGTACATGGGCGCCTCGGTGATGCTGTTCGCGATCGGCACGGCGGCATCGGGCGAGCCCTGGGCCTGGGCCCCGCTGGTCGCGGCGATTCTCATCCGGAAGGGGATCGTCCCGTTCCATTCCTGGGTGCCGCCCTTCTTCCAGGCCGCCCGGCCCGGCGTCGCGATCCTGTTCTCGATCCCCCAGGTGGGGACCTACTGCGCGGCGCGCCTCCTGGTCCCCTCGGCGCCGCGGGAGGCGCTCTGGATCGTGGGGACCGCCTCCCTCGTGACGGCGGTCTACGCGGCGGCGCTCGGGACGATCCAGAAGGACGCCCGACGGATGTTCGGGTTCCTCTTCATGAGCCAGTCCGCGGTCGTGCTGGCGGGGTTGAGCTGCGACAACGTCCCGGGGCTGGCCGGAGGGCTGACGCTGTGGGTCGCCAGCGTGCTTTCGCTTGCGGGGCTCGGGGTCGTGCTCCGGGCACTGGAGGCGCGCCGCGGAGCCCTGTCCCTGGCGCGATTCCACGGGGGGTACGAGCGGATGCGGATCCTGGCAGTCAGCTTCCTGATCCTGGGGTTCGCCTGCGTAGGCGTCCCGGGAACCATCGGTTTCATCGCCGAGGAGATCCTCGTCGATGGCACGGTGGAGTCGTTGCCGCTCCTGGGCTTCCTCGCGGCGATCGCGGCCGCCCTGAACGGGATCACGGTGCTGCGCGCCTACGGCTCCCTCTTCTGCGGCGCGCCGTCCGGCCCCTGGCCGGAACAGACGCTGCGCAGGGAGAGGCTCGCGGTCCTTTCCCTGACGGCCCTCCTGCTGGCCACGGGGATCTGGCCCGGGCCCCTGGTGCGCGCGGAAGCCTCGGCGGCCGCCCTGCTGCTGTCGGAACGCGCCGATCCGCGGCGCTGATCCCCGATAGGATCCCCGCATGCGCCGCCGCGCCGCCGCCACCGGCCCCGAGGCGACCTTTGCCTCGCCGCGCACGATGATGGCGGGAAACCGCCGACGCTCCTGCGGGACGGGCGCGAGGCGTTCCCCGCGATGCTCTCGGCGATCGACGGGGCCGCGCACACCGCCCACCTGGAGACGTACATCCTGAAGATCCTCGCCGTCGACGGCAAGGTCGCCTTCGTGGGCGGCCTCAACATCGCCGACGCGTACGCCCCGACGGAGGACGGCGGGGAGGGATGGCGCGACAACCACGCGAGGATCGAGGGGCCCTCCGCGGCGCGACTCGACGACGAGTTCCTGGAGAACACGCCCTGAAGGGGGCCCGCCGCTCGATCGACCTGGCCAACGCCTACTTCATCCCCGGCCGGTCGATCCGCCGGGCGCTGTACCGCGCCGCCGCGCGCGGTGTCGCCGTGCGCGTCCTGGTGCCGGAGCGCTCCGACGTGCGGCTCGCCCTGTACGCCTCGCACCGGCTGTACGACACCCTGCTGCGCCGGGGCGTGCGCCTCTTCGCCTACCGCCGCGGCATCCTCCATGCCAAGACCGCAGTGATCGACCGCCTCTGGTGCGCGATCGGCTCCTACAACATGGACGACCGGTCCCTGTTCCATAACCTCGAGATCAACGTCCACGCCGTCGACGCCGGCTTCGGCGCCGCGCTCTCGAACGCCTTCGAGGACGACCTGAAGAACGCCCGCGAGGTCACGCTCAAGGAGTGGCGCCGCCGGTCATGGAACGAGAAGGTGATGGAAAACCTCGCCTTCGCGCTGCGGTATTGGCTATGAGGCGTGCCGCGAGACGAAGCGGACGCCCGGACGCCCCTCGAAATCGGAGTCCTGGGTCCACAGCGTCGCACTGCAGGCCCGGGCTGTCGCATACATCACGCTATCCGCCAGCGGCAGCCGCTCCTCGACGCTCAAGCGCGCGGAGGCGAGCGCGAGCGCGGCATCCAGGCCGACGATCCTCCCCTGGTGCATGAGCGCGACCGCCTGCAGGGCGGCCGCCTCGCCGCGCTGCTGGAGCACCCGTTTGAACACCTCGAACAGCGCAAGGGTCGGCACGATCAGCCGCCCTGTGTCCTCGACCGCCCGCGCGAAGAACCCTGCGTTTCTTCCACCCGCGAAGTACTCGAGCCATCCGGAGGAATCGACGACGTTCACGCGCGGTCCGGGTCCCGGTCGACCGTCGTATCGATCCCGCGCAGGAATCCGCGCATCCCCCTCATCCGCCGCACCGGGATCAGCTCGATCCGGTCCTCATAGGGGATCGCCTGGATCTTCTGCCGGGCCCGCAGACCGAGCAGCTCCCGGATCGCCTTGGGGATCACGATCTGAAATTTCGGGGACAGCGTAATGGTCGTCATACGATCCTCCGATCGATACCTATACCGTCCTACTCAGTATACATCCTATTCATGCCGCAAACACTCGATCGGGTCGAGCCGGGAGGCGCGCCAGGCGGGGTAGAAACCGAAGGCGATCCCGACCGCCGCGGAGCAGCCGACGGCGAGCGCGACCGCCCAGGCGGGGAGGAGCGTCGGCCAGCGGAGCGTCGCCGTTACGAGGCGCGAGGCGGCGACCCCGAGCGCCACGCCGGCGAGGCCGCCGACGAGCGACAGGAGGACCGCCTCGGCGAGGAACTGCCGCAGGATGTCCCCTCCGCGCGCGCCGACCGCAAGGCGCAAGCCGATCTCGCGCGTCCGCTCGGTGACCGACACGAGCATGATGTTCATGATCCCGATCCCGCCGACGAGCAGCGAGATCGACGCGATCGCCGCCAGGAGGGTCGAGAGAAGGCGCGACGTCTCGGCGAAGCTCTCCATCATCTGCGAGAGGTCCCGCACGTGGAAGTCGTCCGCCTCCCCTTCGCGGATCCGGTGGCGCTCGCGCAGGAGCGTCTCGATCTCCCCCTGCGCGCGGGGGATCATCGGGGTCGAGGCGACCCGCACCGCGACCCGGTCGACGTGGCGCTCCGCGGCGTTGGAGAGCCGCCGGCGCACCGTCGTCCAGGGAAGGATCACCGCGTCGTCCTGGTCCTGCCCCCACGCGTTCGAGCCGCGGCGGGAGAGGACGCCGATCACCTCGACCGGCACCCCACCGATCCGCACGGTCGCCCCCACGGGCGAGCGTCCGGCGAACAGGTTCTCGACGATCGTGCGCCCCAGGAGACAGACCTTCGAGGCTGCGCGGACGTCCGACTCGCCGAACCACCTCCCCTCGACGATCCCCCACCCGATCACCACCGGGTAGCCGACCCC
>JACQRN010000080.1 GCA_016206515.1 Planctomycetota bacterium
CTGTCTCCTGACTCCTGACTGAACAGGAGTCCTGTCAGTTCCTGCTTAGCTTGCGACAGGGTCTCCTCCGACAGTCGCGGCCCGACTACCTCGATCGGTTCGCCGGAGCGCCCCCGAAGGACGATCTTTTCCATGTCCGGGCCGGTCGGCTCGATCCGTTCGAGGTGGAGGACCTTCCGCCGGACGAGGAGAAGGGCGAGGAGGATCCGGGCCCTTCCCCCCTCGGGGTGCCGCCCCAGCGCGTGAAGCGCCTCGAGGGCGTTCTGCGGCGCGATCCAGGACGGGGCGTCCGGCGGCGCCGGGTGCCTCCCCTGCCAATGGGAGATCCCCGCGTCGACGCCGCGCGTCCAGCACGGGATGCAGTGGTCGAGGCGGGTCAGGGCCCCCTCGCGCAGCGCGAGGACCGCGTGATAGTCGAACGCCTTCGAGAAGGGGGTCCCACAGGTTGCGCAGGAGGATCGAACCGCATCGATCGGCCACTCCTGGGACGGAGCGGAGGGAGGGGCTACGGTCCCCACGGGTTGCCCACGTGCTCCGGTATGCGCGAAAGGCGGAAGCGATCGAGCCACAGCCGCGGGTCCCGCGCGTCCTCCTCGTTGTAGACATCGCCGGTCAGGGTCTGCAGCCGCGAGGCGGCGAGCGACGACACCTCCGAGGCGCGGTCATCGAGCGCGCGCAGGAGGGCGGTCCCGACTTCCCGGTCGATCCCGTCGAAGTGCCGGCGCCAGGCGCGCGCGTCGCCCCGTGGCGGCCGTCCGGCGGCGCTCGCCAGGGTTCGCAGCGCGCAGATCCGCGCCGCCTCGCTGGTTTCCGGACGCTCGATGCACTCGAGGAGCAGCCGGACCGGGCGCTGGATCTTCTCGTAGTCGGCGTCGAGCCGGAGTGACCAGCGCGCCGCGTCCGCGTTGACGTCCGTTTCCGGCCCGAAGGCGTGGATCAGGAGGTCGAGGGCGAAACGGCGCTCGACCGGCTCGTCCGAGGAGAGGAAGGCACCGAGGGCATCGACCGCGCGCTGGTCGGCCCAGCGGGCGCACGATTCGATCGCCGCCATGCGGACGATCGGCTGCGGATCCTCCTCGATCAGGCGGACGATCTCGTCCCACCCCGTGCCCGCGGCGATCTTTCCGAGGTAGTAGACGATCTCCGCGCGCACGACCGCGCGTCGCAGGCGCCGCTCGGGGACGGTCGCCGCGCGGACGGTATGGCGCGGCCGGATCTCGTTGTCACGGTCCGGTTGGAGGATCTCGAATTCGGAAAGGTGGTCATAACCGGAGCGCAGCTGGGCAAGGAGGGCGGGCACCGCCTCCCTCCCGAACCCGAGGACGACGAGGCGGGTATTTCCCTGCACCACCGGATCCCCGGTGGCCAGTTCGAGGGCGAGACACATCCAGGCGATCCCCCCCGGCCCGCGTTGGAGCAGGCGGCGGTTCGCGCCCCCGACGAGGCTCTCCCAGGCGTGCCGGGCGCCCTCGCCGGATTCGTACGGCGGCTGGGCCGTCCAGTTCGACATCAGGAACGTCGTCTCCTCGGCACGCGAGTGGCAGAGGGAGAGCCCCTCGTCCAGAAACGCCTCCGTGTCGTCGGGCCGCACGACGGTCGCGTCCGTCAGCCCCAGCCTTCTGGCGGCCTCCTGGCGGATCCCGTCGGCGCGCCGCTGGAGCACGAGGAACGCCCCCGGGTCCCGCTGGTTCCGGACCCCTGTGCCATCGCCGGACGCCGGACGCCGGACGCCGGACGGCCCCCCGCAGGAGGCCGTCAAGGCGACCGCCAGCACGGCCGACGCCGCGCGGACGCGCCGCATCCCTACGGGCCCTCCCTCGGCGGCGGGGGTTCCGGATACTGCGCGAGGCGTTGCGTGGCCGCCTGCGACCAGCGGGTGTCCTCCTGGCTCCGCGCGAGGACCTGACGCCAGTGCCAGCGCGCGGCGGGCGTGTCGGCCTGCATCAGCGCGAGTTCCGCCAGGTACCAGTGGATGTCCGCGCCGCCGGAGGGACCCGTCCGCAGCGCGGAGGCCTGCAGCTCCTCCTCGGCCTCCGCCGTCCTGCGCTGGGACAGCAGGACGTAGGCGAGGTTGAAACGGTAGTCGGCGGAGGCCGGCGCAAGCCGCACCGCCTCGCGGAACTGGGACTCCGCCTCCCGGACCTGCCGTTGCTGGAACAGGACCGCACCGAGGTCGTTGGCGATGTCCGCGCGCCCCGGTCCCGCCGCCAGCGCGCGCCGCATCGACTGCTCCGCGGCCGGGAGGTCCCCCCGGACCCAGAGTCCCCACGCCTGCCGGTGGAGGGTGGATGCGGTGGAATCGTCCCCGGCGTCCGGGGGATCGCGGGAAGGCGGGATCGGGTCCGGCATCGGCTCCGGCGTCGCGCGCTCGTCGACGTATCGCGTCTCGGCCCACGGGGCATCCCCCATGGCAGGTGCCGAGGGGGAATCGGAGAGCCGCGGACGGGGGGTCAGGAGGAATCCGTACCAGCCTTGTTCGTCGAGGTCGATCTGCGCCTCCTGGCGGTCCGGCATGAGGAGAACCCCGGTCGCGGTCCAGATCCCACCGTGATCCCGCGACCACCAGAGGTCGTACGCCTCGACACCACCCCAGGCCGCCTCGTCGGCAGCCATGCGGAGCGTCATACGCTCCGAGGTGGCGATCCCTGGCACGAGGAGGACCGGGCGGGCGGAGCGCTCGCCGGAGAGCCCGGTCGGGTCCGAGACGGCGGCGTTTCCCGCGCGATCCTCCGTGCGCACGCGGACCCACCGGGATGCGGCCGGCAGGTCGGAGGCCGAGGCCCGTCCCTGCGTGGAGCGCCTCCCCCCTACGGCGCGCCAGGGCCCCCCCTCGGAGGCCGCCGCCTCCACCCAGGCGTAGAGCGGGCCCGACCCGTCATCCTCGGCCTCCCAGGCGACAACACCTCCCGTTGCGGTCAGGCGGATCCGTGGCGGCGTCGTATCGACCACGATCGTCTGCTCCGGCTCCTCCCCGGCGGCGGGAGGTGGCTCCTGGCGCCCGAGCGTATCCACCGCGAGGATCGAGAAACCGTACGGGCCGTCGTTCGGAACCGTCACTTCGAGGTCGCCGGATCCCGCCCCTGGCGTGTCGAGCGCATGTTCCGTGAAGAGCGTCCAGGTCCGCCCCCCGTCCCGGGTCCCGAAGACGAGCAGGCGCGCGATCGCCGCGGGTCCCGGATCCCCGAGCGCATGCCAGGGGAGACGGAAGGTACGGGAGTTCGAATAGTGCGCGGAATCCCCGTCCCGGACGAATCGGAAGTCGGCCCGCGCCGGGCGGACCGCCAGAAGGGCAAGGAAGGCCGCAGCCCACCCCCGAAGTGCGTTGCGCGGAAAGACGAAGCAAGGCATCGGTCCCTCTATTATCGAACCGACAGACGGTCCGGCGCAGCCGAATTTCTCATGGTGACGAAGTAGACTTCCCCCATGGAGGAGCCTCGTCCGGCGCTGGGGACCGAGACGTTCGATCGTCTGCACGACCTGATCCCCTTCTGTGTCCGGGAGATCCTGCTCGTCAGCAGTCTCTACGACTCCTTCATCCTGGGCGAGGATCTCCAGCTGACCGAGCAGCTGCTCAACTCCTTCCAGGACATGGGGTTGAGCTATCCTCCCCGTGTCACGCGCGTGGACAACGCGGAGCGGGCCCTGCAGGCGCTCAAGGAGAGGCCGTTCGACATGGTCCTGGCGACGATGCGTCTGGGGGGGATGGCTCCGGTCCCGTTCGCCCAGGAGGTGAAGCGGCGGCATCCGAACCTTCCGGTGATCCTCCTGGCGTACAGCACGGCCGCACTCCCCCCCTCCCCGGAGCGTCAGGCGCTCCCGGGGATCGACAAGGTGTTCGTCTGGTCGGGGGACAGCGGGATCCTGCTGTCGATCGTGAAGTTCGTCGAGGACCGCCTCAACGCGGACCACGATACGCGAGGGGGGAAGGTCCGGGTCCTGATCCTGGTGGAGAACTCCGCCCGGTACTATTCGTCGTTCCTGCCGCTCATCTACTCCGAGATCGTCCGGCACACGGTCGCGCTCCTGTCCGAGTCGTTCAACCCGATGCAGAAGCGCCTGCGGATGCGCGCGCGCCCCAAGATCCTGCTGGCGGAGACGTACGAGGAGGGGCTCGCCCTCTACCTGCGCTACCGGTCGTATGTCCTCGGGATCCTTTCCGACGTCCGCTTCCCGAGGGAACAGCGCCTTGATCCGAAGGCGGGGTTCCGGCTCGTCGAGGAGATCTGGCGCCACGACCCGGTGCTGCCGATCCTGCTCCAGTCCTCCGCGAGGGAGAACGAGGCGCATGCCCGCGCCCTCGGCCTCCCGTTCCTGAACAAGACCTCCCCGACCCTGCTGCAGGACCTGCGGTCGTTCCTGCTGACCGACCTCGGATTCGGAGAATTCACCTTTCGCGCCGGGGATGGCCGCACGTTCGGAAGCGCCGCGACCGCCTCCGACCTCCTGCGCCTCATGCGGGAGGTGCCCGACGAGAGCCTCTCCCACCACGCGGAGCGCCACCACTTCTCGAACTGGTTCTACGCGCGCGGGGAGTTCGAGCTGGCGGATGCCCTGCGGTCGCGTCGGCGCGGCGATTTCAAGGCGCCGACCGATCTGCGCGACTTCATCGTGCGCACCATCCATCCGTTCGCGGAGGCGCCCGCCACCTCCGATCCGGACGAGGCGCCCGGCGGATCGATCGGCGCGGAGCGCTTCTCGCGCGTCGGCGGCGGCTCGATGGGCGGCAAGGCGCGGGGGATGGCGTTCCTCGGCACGCTCCTGGCCCAGAACCGCCTGGCCACGAGCGTCCCCGGGGCGATCCTGTCGGTGCCGCGCTCCATGGTGATCGGGACGGACGCCTTCGACGAGTTCCTCCGGCAGAACCCCCTGCGCGAGGCGGCGCTGGAGGGGGCCCCGGACGCCCAGACCGCCGCGGCGTTCGTGCGCGCGCCCCTTCCGGAATCCGTCGCATCGCAGATCGCGCGGTTCCTCGAGCGCGAGCACCGGCCCCTGGCGGTCCGCTCGTCGTCGCTTCTCGAGGATTCCCAGGAGCTCCCCCTGGCGGGGATCTACGCGACGTACATGCTCCCGAACAACCACCCGGACCTGCGCGTGCGGATGGGGCAGCTGTGCACGGCCGTTCGGATGGTCTACGCC
>JACQRN010000084.1 GCA_016206515.1 Planctomycetota bacterium
CTGCACCGCACGCAATCCGCGAATATCAGAGTGATTCGTCGTCGAAGCAGCCCCGTCCCCCGCTCCTCCCCGTTTCCAGGCTCGCGCGACGAAGTCGGGACGGACCCGACAGGAACGAATATGATTGTTGCGGTCGGCCATCCCATATCAGAATCACCCCATGAGGATCCTCCTGGCCGAGCCGCGCGGGTTCTGCGCCGGGGTCGAACGCGCGATCGAGATCGTCGAGACGGCGCTCGGTCGCCACGGCGCCCCGATCTACGTCCACCACGACATCGTGCACAACCGGCAGGTCGTCCAGTCGTTCCGGGAGCGCGGCGTCGTGTTCGTCGAGGAGATCCGGAACGTGCCGCCGGGCGCGGTCCTCATCTTCAGCGCGCACGGCGTCGCCCAGGCGGTCCGCACCGAGGCGGACGGGAGGCGCCTGCTCGCCATCGACGCGACCTGCCCCCTGGTAACGAAGGTCCACCGGGAGGCGACGCGGTTCCACGCGCAGGGGTACGAGATCCTCCTGATCGGACACCGGGGCCACCCCGAGGTCGTCGGGACCATGGGGCAGCTCCCGGCCGGGGCGGTCCATCTGATCGAGACGGAGGAGGACGCGCGGGCGGTCCGCGTGCGCGCCCCCGGGCGCGTGGCGTACCTGACCCAAACCACCCTCAATATCGACGATGTCGCGGGGATCATCGCCGTCCTGCGAGGGCGCTTCCCCGACCTCGCGGGCCCGACCCGGGACGACATCTGCTATGCGACGAACAACCGCCAGGCGGCCGTCAAGGAACTCTCGCGCGAGGCGGACCTCGTCCTGGTGCTCGGCTCCCCGAGCAGCAGCAACTCGAACCGCCTGCGCGAGGTGGCGCAGGAGTGCGGCCGCCGGGCCATGCTGATCGAGGGGCCCGAGGACCTCGCGCCGGACGCCTTCGACGGCGTCCAAACCGTGGCGATCACCGCCGGCGCATCGACCCCCGAGGTGCTCGTCCAGCGCGTGGTCGACCACCTCCGCCGCCGCTTCGGCGCGACCGTCGAAACCCGGAAGGTGGTCGATGAAAAAATGCACTTCCCGTTGCCGCCGGAGATGCAAGCGACAGGCCGGTAAAACCGTCGCCTCTTGTCGTCCCGAGGAGCACTCGATTTGCAGCCCGGCAACGAGGGACCTGTGTTCATCGATCGCGCGTCCAACACAGATCCCTCGGGCCGGGTAAACTTTGCGGCCCGTGGGACGACAGGAGGTTCCGGGACCGGTCTACGAGCCCACCCCGTCGAGCGCGCCAGCGGATCACTTCTTCTATGAGAGGCCGACCCCCGTCAAGAGGCGGAGAGCGGCAGGACGATGGATGAGCCACGGGTTGAAGACGAGAGGAAGCCCGCCACGCTTCTATTCGCACTCTTTGTGAGCCTCGTTGGGCTCGGTGCATGTTGGGGTCCGACCAGCGCGGGTGCTGCACTCTTTGCAACGGCATCTCCGGAGCCAGGCCCCTTCGTGCCAAGCGATCCGTCGCAGTCACCCGGACTGGGCGGTGCATCGTCTCGTCTTCCTGGTCGTTCATGAGAAGTTCGATGGTTTATACGGGTTTGGGGTTGGGTTCATGCAGGCGCCGCCTCGGAAGTACGTAGCGGCTCGTACACGGTTCCGGTACGCCACATCCCGCACAGCAGGACAGCGAGCTTCCGGGCAACCGCCACCCGTGCCCGTTTCTTCGCGATCGCCCCACCGCGCGCCTGGATCGCCAGGCCGCGCCGGCGAAGATCGCAGTCCGGTCCGAACCGCCCCAGGATGTAGTGCGCGCACTCCAGCAACAGCCGCCTGAGGTAGCTGTCGCCGGCCTTCGTGTCCGGGAGCGGACGTCCCGTTCCCCGGACTGGTTCTGGCGAGCCGTCAGCCCCAGGTACGCGCCCACCTTGCGACTCTTGGAGAACCGTGCCGGATCCTCGATCACCAGGACGTACGTCAGCGATGTGATCGGGCCCACACCGGGGATCTGCTGCAGCAGAGCCGTATGCGGGTATCGCGCCTTCGCGATCCCTTCCAGCTCCCGCTTCAGTGCCTCGATCTGCTCGGTCAACTGCTCGATCTGCCCCACGAGGGGAGTGAGCGCGGGACGCAGTTCCTCCGGCAGCGAGCCCATGACCTTGGACGCAAAGCTCTTCGTGCTGCACGTCGGCAGCCGGTACCCCATCGACTTGACCGCACCCCGTACGTGATTCACCAGCATCGTCCGGGCCCGGACCAGGGCGTCTCGCGACCGTACGGCCGCCAGGTCCGCCTGCGCCTGTGCGCTCCGGTGCCGGACCGGCTTGAGCAGTTCCAGATCCGACCTCCCCAGGCGTGCGAGGCACTCCGCGTCCGCGCGGTCCGTCTTGCGGTCGCTCTGCGAGATCAACTGCACGCGTCGGGCATCCGCCACCACGACATCGTGCCCCTGCGACTCCAGTAGCCGGCTCAGCCACGGGGAGTGCGTCCCCGTCTCCATTACCACGCGGTAGCGCCCCGTACCCCCGAAACGCCGTTGCAACGCCTGGCGGGTCAGAGGGAGGCGTTCCTCCTGTCCGCGGTTCTCCCCTGTCGCCAAGGTGTACAGGTTTGCCTTTCGATCGCTGACGTCCATCCCGATCACCGTGATACCCTTGTCCATGGCCGGTCCCCTTCCTTTGCTGGCGCGCCCCCATGGCGACGCCGACCGCAAAGCATGCACCCCCTCGCGGGTGAGTGCGACCTGGGGGCCGGCCTCTCATCCCATCTTTGCGATCCGCGCATCGCGGTACGAGTCAAACAACAGTCCATCTATGGGGCCATCCATGGCCCTCGGCCACTTTCTGGCGTTACCCGGGGCGGGCATCCGTGCCCGCCCGTCGCCCGTGCCAGCGGATCGCTTTGCGATCCGCTACCGTGGCACGGGCGACCCCCGCTGCCGCCGGAGCTTCAGGCGGCGGCGCGCTGACCTTCCCATCTCACCAACAACGGCTTCAGATAAAAAATCAGGATGAACCCCGCGCCGAGAATCCAGAAGCCGACGTAGATGCCGAAGGTCCCGGCGTCGCGCGCGACGGAGAACTGGCATAGTTGCACCCCGCCGGTCTCCCCGCTCGGGGGCATCGCCACGAGGAAGATCCGGTACCCATGGCGGACGAGCGGGGCGTTGACCCGCACCGTTTCCCTGGCGATCAGCGCGCCGTCCTCGATCCGGAGATCCGCCTCGAACGATTTCGGGCGCTCGGTCCCCGGGTAGCGGACGACCCGCCCTCCTTCCAGGGCGATCCGGAACGGGAGGGGAGACTCCCGAGCGCGCAGCGACAGACGCAGAGGGGATACGGCGGGAGGCGCCGCGGGGAACGCCTCGACGGGCCCCGCCAGGTCGGCGTGCAGATCCACGACCTCCACGGCGGTCCCGTGCCGGACCTCGACCGAGACGCCCGGCAGGTCGTCCTCCCCCCCGGGGGAGACGCGCGCCGTCTCCCGCGAGGCAGGGAACGAACGCATCGCGCGGAAGGAGAGCTCCGGCATCCCGGGTCCCCCGAACGGGTAGGGGCTCGCCTCCCCCTCCGCGATCCGCCCCCGCGCGATCCGCCCCCCGGACGCGGTCACGACGTAGGCGGTCCCGCCGCCAGGCGACGGGCTGACCAGGAGGAGAGGACCGTCGCCGCCACCGGGCTCGACCGGCGCCTCCGTGTCGTCGAGCGCCCCGGCGGCGAGCAATCGAACCCGCAGGGGACCGACCTCGAAAGCGTCCCCCCACGTCGCCCCCTCCAGTAGCCAGCGGCTCTGGGCGACCTCCCCGCGCACGAGGATCTCAACCCAGGCCGCCGGCGGCCCCTCCGGAGCCGACTCGATCCGCGTCCGGACCGTGGCGTGCGGCAGGAACCGGATGACGCGGGTCGAGATCCCCTCCCCGGGACCGAGGAGATCCTCCGGCGGTCGTCCCCCCCCCGCCGACCGAAGAAGGACGATCAAGGAACCGGCGATCAGGAAGACGAGGGGGAGGGGACGGTACCACCCCCCCTTCTCCCAGATCTGCAGCAGGAACAGCCCCATGCTGAACAGCCAGACGATCCCGAGGGAGGAGGCGACCTGCCGCTTCGTCGGCTTCCCCTCTCCGAGGAGGGAGCGCAGGGGGGCGCGCACGGCGCCCCCCGACGATTCGACGGCGACCTCGTATTCGTGCAGGTCGAACGCGGAGCGCTCGCGGGGGAATGCCGCGCCCTCACTTCCGGCGAGGACGAGCCGCCCCTCCACCGAGCTGCGGAACGTCACCATCGAGGAGACCAGGATCGTCATCAATCCCGTGTGGACCGTCAGGAACCCGATCTGCCGCGGCCGGTACGGGTATCGCTTCAACGTGCAGGTCAGGAGGTTCGCGCCCAGGAGGGCGAGCAGGACGAGGAACCACCAGGAACCGTAGGTCTGCCTCGGGATCCCGGAAGTCACTGGATCGAGCGACTGGAACGTCCCGTACCCGACCGAGGCGCCGATCGACGCCATCAGGAAGATGGTCAGCTTCAGGGAGGAGAGCGTCTGGACGACGGGGTGGGTCGCCAGGGGCCGCGTCACTTCGTCCTCGTGACGACGAACTCGGCGATCTCCCGCAGGCGCCTCCCGCCCTCCCCGAGGGGGGCGAGCGCGGCGAGCCCCTCCTCCATCAGGGAGCGCGCGCGGAGTTTGGACGCCTCCAGGCCGAATACCGCGGGGTAGGTCAGTTTCCCCTCCTCGGCGTCGCGTCCCGAGGGCTTCCCGAGGGTCTCCGGCGTCCCCTCGCAGTCGAGGATGTCGTCGACGACCTGGAAGGCGAGACCGACCTTCTCCCCGTACAAGGCGAGCGCCGCGACGCGCCCGTCGGGAGCCCCCGCCGCGAGGGCGCCGCACACCGCCGAGGAGCGGATCAGCGCGGCGGTCTTCATCGTATGGATCGCGGCGAGCCGCCCCGCGCTGCGCTCGCCCCCCTCCGACTGGATGTCGAGCATCTGCCCGCCCGCCATGCCGACCGAACCCGCCCCCCGCGCCAGTTCGATCACGCAGGCGACCGAGCGCTCCGCGGGGCGGAGGCGCCCGAGGAGCCCGAAGGCCAAGGTCAGCAGCGCGTCGCCGACGAGGACCGCGGTCGCCTCGTCGTACCGGCGGTGGACGGTCGGCCGCCCCCTGCGCAGGTCGTCGTCGTCCA
>JACQRN010000085.1 GCA_016206515.1 Planctomycetota bacterium
CCGCGAGGGACGTCTCCAGAAGGGGGTCCCCGAACGTCTCGATCTCCTTGCGCAGGACGCCCCCGATCTCCCCCGACTCCAGACGGAGCCGGAGCATCCTCCTCTCCAACCGGCTGCGCGGGGTCGGCGTCATCCCCCGGGAGGCCTCCCGGAGGGAGGCGACCGCGGCGGCCAATTCGGCGCGGTGCATCGGGGCGCTCTCCCCGATCCGTTCGTACACATCCGCCGCAAGCAGAGCCACGTCGCGCGCCGACGAAGGCTCGGTCGATGCCCACCCGGCGCGATCGGCCCAGCGCAACCGCTCACGGGCCCCGAACGGATCGTCGGCAAGGAGCCTGGAGCGGATCTCCCCCATCCAGACCTCGACCGGGACCGTCCCCTTGGGGGGGAACGATACGATCACCGACAGGGTGAGGCCGAGCGTGACGAATCCCAGGAGAAAGACCGGCACCTGCCAGCGGCCGGAGGCCCCCTCCGCATCGAGCGACGAGGTGGCGACCAGATCGACGATCGGCACCTCGACGCTTCGATCTGGCGTGGGCGCCTTGGGGTCAGCGGGCATGGTCTGCGTCCCGTCCTCCAACTCGGTTGATGTCGCGCATCCGGTCTCCTGGAATCCCTCGCAGCCAACCGTACCGTCCGCCGCATGTTTTTCAAACGCGCCCTCCACTAAACTCGACAGAAGCATGAGGAAACTTTGCACCGTACGGATGTTGGGATGTGGATAGGCTGGAGATTCACCAGGAACGAATCGCAAGTCGAATTATATAAATGAGTTACATCGCATTCCAAATGCGGTAACCAGTGGCATCGAGATCCACACCGGATCGCCCCTGGAGACCGCCCAAGCCGTACGAACGGGCCGCGGACTCAAGCCTCAAGGAAACGATGCGGAGCGATCGCTTACTTCCCGGCCGCCACCAGCAGGAATTCGTCCGCGCTCGCCAGCTCCTTGTTGACCCCCTCGATGACCGTCGGGAGGTCCTGCTTCTGGAGCCCGAGCCTGTTCCAGATCGCGCGGTCCAGGTGCGCCTCGTCGTGGGTCCCGCTGGCAGAGATCCCCTTCACCTTGCACAGGTAGTCGGCGAAGTGCGAGATCGCGACCCGGACGCCGTCCTCGGACTGCATGGAATGGTGACGGGAGACCCAGCGGACCACATCCTCCGAGAGGCGCCATTTCTCCAACAGCCACCCGCCCAGGTGGGCGTGGTCGGTGTCGACGATGTCCACCTCCGCGTCCAGGAAGGAACACCTCCTCTCCTCGGCCCGCTGCAGGACGGCGCGCAGCTCGTTGGGGGCATACCGGTCGAGGACGAGCTTGCCGATGTCGTGCAGCAGCCCGCAGATGAACGCCGACTCGGGATCGATCCCCCCGACCTTCGCGGAGAGCGCCTGGTAGATGACGGCGGACCCGATGGAGTGGCGCCAGAAGCCGACCCGGTCGAACTCCCCGACGCCCCCCTTCGAGCCGAAGGCGTCGAAGACGGACACCGTCAGCGCCACCGCGCGCACCGTGTCGAACCCCAGGATCACAACCGCCTGGCTGAGGCTCGATACGCGCTGCGTGACCCCGTAGTAGGCGGAGTTCACGAGCCGCAGGATCCGGGCGGTGAGCGCGGGGTCGCGGGCCATGATCGCCTCCAGGTCCTTCGCGCTGCTGCGCGGGTCCTCCACGATGGAGAGGATTCTCGTCATGACCTGGGGCAGGGTCGGGAGGTCCCCCACGCGCTCCAGGATCTTGCGCAGCTGGAGCGTCACGGCGTCCCCCCCGGGCCCGCCGCGGCGGCGAAGCGCATCTGGAGATCCACCAAACCAGCGGTGAACTCGCGGTCCTCCTCGGGCGACAGGTTCCCGCGGGTCTTCTCCTGCAGCATCCGCAACATCTCGATAAGGTACTGCGCATGGGCGAGGTCCGCGCGGCGCATCCCCGTCATCGGATCCGGCGCCTCACCGAGGTGGATCCTCGCCTCCGTGACGAGCCCCCCGAGGAAAGCCAGGAATCGGCGATCCGGCGCACGCGGCCCCTTGCCGCCGGGGACCGCCGCGGCGAGCGCCTTCACCTCCAGGCGGGACTTCTCCTCGTGCGCCCTGCGCTTCCAATCCTCGTCGACACGCTTGCGCGGGGCGGTACCGCCCAGGCCCTCCCCGGTCACCCCCTCGCTCACGGACACCCCCCGAGCGCCACGGCCCCCTTCGCGGAAGACCGCTCGCCGCGCTCCAGGGCGGCGGCGACGAACGCCGCGAAGAGCGGGTGCGCTTGCACGGGGCGGGAACGGAACTCGGGGTGGAACTGCACCGCGAGGAACCAGGGATGCCCCTCGAGCTCGATGATCTCGACGAGTTGGCCGTCGGGGGACATCCCGGTGATCCGCATCCCGTTGCGGCGGAAGAGATCCGCATAGCGGAGGTTGAACTCGTACCGGTGCCGGTGGCGCTCCCGTACCTCGGGGGCACGGTAGGCCCCGTGCGCGAGGCTTCCGGCCACCAAACGGCACGGGTACCCCCCCAGTCGCATCGTCCCCCCCTTGGCTGCCCTCCCCCGTTGGTCGGGCAGAAGGTCGATCACGGGAGAGGGCGTCTGGGGGTCGAACTCCGAGCTGTTCGCGCGCTCCAGTGCGCAGCGGTTGCGCGCGAACTCGATCGAGGCGACCTGCAGCCCCAGGCAGATCCCGAAGAACGGGAGGCCGCGCTCGCGCGCGTACTGCACGACCTCCACCTTCCCCTCGATCCCGCGCGCGCCGAACCCGCCCGGGACGAGGACCCCTTCCACCCCCTGCAAACACGCCTCGGCACCATGGGTCTCGATCTGCCTCGCCTCGATCTTGCGGATGCGGACCTTGGCGCGGTGCGCGATCCCGCCGTGCGCGAGCGCCTCGTCCAGCGACTTGTAGGCGTCGGCGTGGTCGATGTACTTCCCCACCACCGCGATCTCCACCTTCCGCTCGGGGTGCTTGACGACCTCCACCATCTCGGTCCAGGCACCCATCTGGAGGGGAGGCACCTCGCGCTGGAAGCGCTTCAGGATCGCGACGTCCAGCCCCTGCCGCGCCAGCGCCTCGGGAACCTCGTAGATGCTCGTCTCGACGTCGCGCTCCTCGAAGACGCACTCGCGCGGCACGTTGCAGAACAGCGCCAGCTTGCGGCAGACCGCCTCGTCGAGGGGGACTTCCGTGCGTCCGATCAGCATGTCGGGGAGGATCCCGATCTCGCGCAGCCGCCCGACGCTATGCTGGGTCGGCTTCGTCTTGATCTCGCGGGACGTGCGCAGGTACGGCACGAGCGTCAGGTGCACAAACAGCGCGCTGTTGCG
Source organism: Planctomycetota bacterium (assembly GCA_016206515.1). Classification (GTDB taxonomy): domain Bacteria; phylum Planctomycetota; class SBBH01; order SBBH01; family JACQRN01; genus JACQRN01. Next base: position 3,311 of record JACQRN010000085.1, read on the forward strand.
TCCGACCTCCTGCGCGAACTGGCGACACGCCTCGAGGAACGGCAGGGACTCGATGTCGCCGACGGTCCCCCCGACCTCCGTGATCACGATGTCGACGTCGTCGGAGGCGAGCGCGCGGATCGCCCCCTTGATCTCATCGGTGACGTGCGGGATCACCTGCACGGTCTGCCCCAGGTAGTCCCCGCGCCGCTCCTTCTCCAGGATCGACGCGTAGATGCGACCGGCGGTGAAGTTGCTGTTGCGGGACGCGCGGATCGAGGTGAACCGCTCGTAGTGCCCCAGGTCGAGGTCGGTCTCCGCCCCGTCGTCGGTCACGAACACCTCGCCGTGCTGGTAGGGGGACATCGTGCCCGGGTCGATGTTCAGGTACGGGTCGAGCTTCTGCATCGCGATCCGCAGGCCCCTCGACTCCAGCAGGAGGCCGATCGAGGCGGCGGTGAGCCCCTTGCCCAGCGAGGAGACCACCCCGCCGGTGACGAAGATGTGCCGGCTCATCGTGCCCTCCCGCCGGCGCCGGAGGCGCGCGCGACGAACGCCTCGTATTCCTCCGGGGTGTCGATCGACCGGCCCCCATAGGGGACCGTGGCCACGGTGATGGCGTGACCGTGCTCCAACGCCCGCAGCTGTTCGAGCGACTCGGCGGCCTCCATCGGGGTGCGAGGCAGCGACGCGAACCGGGAGAGGAACCCCGCCTCGTAGGCGTACACCCCGATATGTCGCAGGAGACGCGCCCCCCCAGCCGCCCCATAGGGGATCACGGAACGGGAAAAGTACAGGGCCCGGCCGGCGAGGTCCACCACCACCTTCACCTCGGAGGGGGAGGCCGGGTCCAGATGCGCCGGCCATGGGGAGGCGGCGGTCGCCATCGGCGCGGACCCCAACCGGAGCGCCTCCACCACCGCGCGCAGCACCACGCCCTCCATCTCCGGTTCGTCCCCCTGCACGTTCACGCATGCGTCCGCGCCCAGCAGGGCGACCGCTTCCGCCACACGGTCGGTGCCGGTCGCGTGGTCGGAGCGGGTCCGGACGACCTCGGCACCGAACCGAAGCGCGGCGCGCTCGATCGGTTCGTCACAGGTGGCGATCACGACCCGGTCGAACAGGCCATCGGTGGCCAGGACGCGCTCGTAGACGTGCTGGAGGAGCGGCTTCCCCGTGCGCGCCAGGAGGGGCTTCCCCGGCAGGCGCGTCGCGGCCATCCGGGAGGGGATCACGGCGACGAGGCACGGCATGGCGGACCCTACCCGGTCGCCTCGTGCCGCCGCAGGAGATCCGGGATCGGCCGCAGGTCGGCCAGGACGTGAGAGGGGGCCGTCCTTCCCTCTGGACGCTGGACCCCCTCCGGCGCCGTCCTGCGCACGAGGAAGGTGAGGAGGCCCGCCCGGTTCGCCGGGTCGATGTCCGACTGCGGGTGGTCGCCGACGTAGGCGGCCCCGCCAGGCACGACCCCCATCCGCTCGCACGCGCGAAGGAAGAGCTTCGGGTTGGGCTTCGAGATCCCGACCTCGTCCGAGATCGTGATGCTCCCCGGAGGCAGATAGGCGGGGAGCCCAAGCCGGACCAGTTTCTCGGACTGCTTGACCGTCAGGCCCGCGGTGACGATCCCGATCCGCCGGCCGTCGGCGCGCAGCGCCTCCATCACCTCGTGCACCTCCGGGAACGGCTTCAGCTCGCGCGCCTTCGTCTCGTGGTAGGCGACGACCGCCGCGGCCGTCAGGAGGTTCGCGTCGCACGCCCTGCGCGCGGGCTCGGGCAGGCGGCTCAACAAGCGCTCGTAGTGGTGCTCGTCGTTGCTGCTGAACTCGGAGATCACCTCGAGCAGCTCCGCATAGGCGGCCTCGGGGGAAACCGCCAACCCGAGGCGGATCATCGCCTCGATGCTGTTGCGCCGCGCCCGCGCCGCGAAGGCGCTCGTGGAGTACAGGGTGTCGTCGATGTCGAAGAAGACCGCGCGGATCGGACGGGGCACGAGGCGCTAGTGTAGCGCCCAACACAGATCCCTCGGGGCGCGGAAACCGTGCGCCCCTCGGGATGACATGCGCATCACGTGCGCGTCAAGGCTCCCAGAGAAACGGCCCCGGCCCGTCCCACCCGGCGGCATCCATGCGCGGCGCGTACCCCTCGACATGACCGTCGCAGAACAGGAGGTTCGTCCGTCCCCCGTGCCGGTTGCTCGCGCTGTCCCAATCCCCCTTCGAAAGGGACCGCACGCCGGGGTTGTCGGTGCGCCCGTCGAACAGGAGGATCGTCTGCGGTGGCCTGCGAAGCCGCCCGTACGGGAAGAACGCACCCCCCTGCAGCAGCCGGCCGTTCATCTTGATGCTGAAGCCGCGCGCGCCCACCGGGTGCGTCGGGCACTGGGACATCCGCGGATCCCCCGCGTACGGCGGGAGGACCTGGTACCAGCCGCACCCGTGGGGGGGCCGGGTGTCCCCCCCGTCCTCGTGGGGGAGGAAGTCGCCCCAGTCGTCGCGGTACATCTGGAGGGCGAGCCCGAGCTGCCGCAACCGGGTCACGCACGAGACCTGCACCGCCTTGCGCCGCAGCCCCACCGCGCAGGGGAGCAGGATCCCCATCAGGATGGAGACGATCGCGACGCCCAGGAGGATCTCCGTGAGGGTCCAGCCGCCGCGGCGGAACCCGGGCGTCTCGTCCGGCGTCCGGGGTCCGGCGTCCGGCGGACTCGTCGGACGCTACCCGCCGGAACGGGAGGCGGCGCGGGTCCCGAAGATCTCCATCGGACTGACCCCGAGCCGCTCCGGCTCGGCGACCCCGGGGGGAGGTGCCGTAAAGTTGACCTCGACCTCGCCGCCGCGCCCCGGCGTGCGTCGCGCCGCCAGGCGCGCGGCGTCCTGCGCCTTGACGATGTAGATCGCCGGGATGTCCGGCTCCGCGTCGATGACGACCTTGATCGTCGTATCCGCCAGGTGCGGCTGGACCTTCGCCGCCACCTGGTCGAACACCTCCGTGATCCTCTGGCGCCAGGCGATCATCTGGCCCTGCCGCTCCGGGCTGTCCTGCGTATCCCAGAGACTCGCGGGGGTATCGATGGTCGCCAGCAGCTCCTCGTGCACCGCCACGCGGACCGGCTGCCCGGTCTCCCCCTTGAGGTAGATCCGCACATCCTTCGGCGGTTCCGGCGGCGGCGGGGACGTGCTGATAAACCCCATATCCGTGGGGAGGTGCGAATCGATCTTCCCCTCGTTCTGCTTGAACGGGAGCAGGATGAAGAAAATGATCAGTTGGAACACGACGTCGATCATCGGGGTCATATTCCCCTCGATGTCATCGGTCTTGAATTTCATCCTCGCCATGGTCAGTTCACATCCTCTTCCCACTCGTACGGCATGTTCGCCGTGATCTGCAACCGATAGATCTTCGCCTGGGACAGGCAGAACTGCACCATCTGTAGGTAGCACCACTTCGACCCGAGGTCCGGGCGCAGCTTGGCCCGCACCCGGGAGAGCCCCTTCTCGTCCTGGCCTCCCTGACGGGCGAACTCCTCCAACTCCCCGAAGAAGCGACGCCAGGTCCGCTCCTCGTTCCCGGGCCCCATCCGGGTCCGGTTGAGGAAGATGTCGCCGTTGCGCGTGATGCTGATGGCCACCCACCCCCCCTCCGCCGTCCCCTCGTCCTCCTCGGCGGTCTTCATCGAGGCGAGTTCCAGTGTGATGTTCTCGATCGAGAAGTTCGCCAGGAGCATCAGGAAGATGATGAGCTGGAACGTGACGTCGATCATCGGCGTCATGTCCATCTTCGGCTCCGGGGTGGAGAACTTCTGCGCCATCGGACCCTAGCTCGCCTGAGGCCGGAAGCGGCCGGTCAGCTCCCCGACCGTGTTCCCCACGAGGATCGAGATGCGCTCGACGCGGTTGCGGAACACGAAGTAGAAGCAGACCATCGGGATCGCGACGATCAGCCCGAGCCACGTCGTGATCAACGCCTGCTCGATCCCCAAGGCGAGGTCGGAGGGCTTGGGGGCGGATTGCGTCTTGATGATCCCGAACGCGATGATCATCCCGTGCACCGTTCCGAACAGACCCAGCATCGGGGCGATCGCCGAGGTGAGGTTCAGCCACGCGATCAGGTGCTGCTGCTTGACCGTCTGCTCGACGTTGGCATCGTTCATCGACGAGACCATCGCGTCGTACCCGCCCCCCATCGAGTTCAGACCGGAGGCGATCACCTTCGCCAGGAACGACTCGTTCGCCGCGCACAGCTGCAGCGCCTCCTCGTACTGCTCCTCCTCGAAGAGGTTGTTCACCTCGACCAGGAGCGCCTCGGGGACCAGCTTCGGCTGCGAGACGTTCATGTAGTTGTAGATGACGAGCGCCACCCCGGCGACCGAAACCGCCATGATCAGGAACCCGACCCACCCGGCCCCGGCCATGATCGTGCCCCAGAAGGAGCCGCCGCCGGTGCCCCCCTCCGGCGCCGCGAGGCACGGCGCGGCGAGCGTCGCCATCACCAGGACCGCGAGCCACCCCATCCAGACCCGTCCGTTCCGTGCGTTCCCCATTCGACCCTCCCCCGTCACCGGGCACCCGGGAAGCGCGATGCGAGCTCCCCTTCCAATTGCGTCGCCTTCTCCTCCTCGCCGAGGGCCCGCGCGCAGGCGATCGCGCCGCGGAACGCCTCGGCCTCCTCCGACGATCCGTCCGCGTACAGGACGATCGACCCCAGGTAGGCCCACAGGGCGTCGAGCCGCATCACCCGCGCCTCGGGGGTATCCCCCGCGGCCGTCGCCCGGGCGGTCAGGAGCATCGCCTGGACGTTGCCGAGGGTGAGCCGCCCCGCCTCGTCGAGACCGGCGTTCCCCTCCACCGCCGTGACCAGGCGCTGCGCGGCATCGACCTGCCCGAGCGCGGCGCGCAGGCGGGCGGCGCGCAGGCGCGAGCGCAGCGCGACGGACGGAAGCGACACCGCCCGCGCGTCCGCCACCGACTCGAAGGCGCGCGCGGCCTCGTCCTTCTTCCCCTGGCGTTCGAGGACCTCTGCGTTCCCGAACCCCGCGAGCGCCGCCGGGCGTTCGCCGTAGCGCACCCCGATCGCACCATACGCCGAGGCAGCCCCCGGTAAATCCCCGGCCGCCAGAAGCGCTTCCGCCTTCCCCAGGAGCGCCTGCGGCAGGTAGAAGGAGCTGGCATTCTGCGTCTCGAGCAACGCGAAGGCGGTGACCGCCTCGGCGAAGTTCCCCGCGCGCAGGTGGCAGACCCCGATGTAGTACGCCGAGGCATCCTTTACGGGGGGTGTGGCCTGGGCATTCCCGACCACCCTCTGATACCGTCGGATCGCCTCGTCGTACGACTCCGACAGGCGGGCGTTCTCTCCCGCCTGGAAGTCCCCCGGGGCTCGGGTGAACCCCAGCGACGCCACATCGGCCGCACGGACCGTGGCCGGACGCCCCCCGACCGCGGTGTACGAGATCCTCTCCAGGGTCGCCTCGGAGATCGACTCCGCGAGGATCGACTCCCCGTCGTTCTTCACGATCTGGTCGGCCCGACCGGACGACGGCAGGAACCCGAACGCCAGTACAAGCCCGAACAGCCATGCCGCGCGCGACCGCCTCATTCCGCCCGTCCCTCCTCCGGAGCCTCTCCCCGCTCGCACTCCGCCAGGATCGCCCGGGCCATCTCGCCCGCCGCCGGGTCCACCGCCCCCTCCGCGAGCGCGCGAACCACCTCCGTCACCACCGACTGATGGGGCTCTCCCCCGAACGGCTTGCCCGGCGGGCTGCGATGATATAGGGAGAAAAGCGCCTGGGCGAGTTCCTTCTCCCGCGCGGCGTCCCCCCGGCCCCGGAGCCACCGGACCTCGACCCATCGGGCGGAGGGGGCCCACGACAGCAGCCTCTGTTCGGCGTCGCCCTGGCGGGCGAAGGACCCCGCGACATCCCCGTAGAGCCTCTCCGCGACGTCCAGGAACCCCGCGACCCTCGCATCCCCGGCCGGCAGGTGCTGGACCGCCTCCCACGCCGCGTCCGCCTCCTGGAGCTTGAAGTTCCAGGGGATCCGGTTCTGGACCTGCGCGTACAGTTCGTTGCGTAGGCGGCAATCCTCGTACGCCTCCGCCCACATCTCCTGCGAGCGGTGCGCGTCCCGACTCATCTGGAAGATCGCGGCGATGAAGCTGAAATTCTCCGCGCGCTTGTCGACGTCGCTCGCATAGGAGCCCAGGAACGCGCCGGCCGCGGAATGGAACTCCGCGTAGTTGCGGCCCCCGAACAGCTCCGCGACCGCCCGGACCTGCACCTCGACCCCCTCGCCGCCGTACTCGGTGACCAGAACGCGGATGCGCGTGCCCAGGCGGTCCCGCACCTCCTGGGGCGCACCCTCCCCGAGTTCCTGGAGGTAGAGGCGGTAGTCCTGTGTGAGGCGCTGCCCGGCCTTCTTCACGAGTTCGCGCCGGTCCGGCCGGGAGGCGGCCAGATGCTTGAGCGACTCCAGTGCGCGCTCGGCACCCTCCATCTCACGCACCCCGTGCGCGGCGAAGGCGGCGCAGCGGTGGGTGAGCACCGCCGGGTACTCCGGCGATTCACTCCCCAAAGCCTCCTCCCACCCCGAGAGGACCTCGATCCCCTTGCGCGGCTCCTCGCCGGTCCGGCCCGAGGGTCCCTCATATCCGTTAATGTAGAGTCGGGCGAGGTGATAGGTCGCCTCCGCCAGCAGCTCCCGGTGGCGAGGGAGGTCCGCAGGGGCGGTTTGCGCCAGGAGCGCATCCCGGAAGGCGCGGTTCGCCTCGATCGCGCTGGCGTGGGCGTCCGAACGCTCCTCCACCGAGAGCTCCGCGCCCCCTTCGGTGGCGCGCAGGTACCAGGCGCGCGCCATCAGGCGCAGGGCGTCCGCGTAGCTCGGGTGCGACGGCTCGACCCTCGCGAAGTAGCGGGCGGAGCGCGAGAAGTCGCGGCGGGCCGGGCGCGCGTACCCCACCCCGGCGCGGTAGACGAGGTTCTTGACCGCGCGGATCCGTCCCTCGTCCTTCGCGGGATCGAGCGTCCGCAGATACCGCTCCAGGTATCCCTGATCGACAAACGCCACGATCGCATCGAGAAGCGGGTCCCAGTCCATCGCCACCGAGCCTCCCCGCGCGTCCCGGAACGCGTTGCGCAGCTCCTGCTCCTCCGCCTTCTCCAGGCAGTACACACGGTAATACGCAATGCTGGAGGCGCGGTCCGGGTCGCCGCCGCACGAAGCGAAGGCCGCACCGAAGGCGTGCGCGGCCTCCAGGAAGCGCTTCTCCTGCGCATACGTCGAGCCGACGGCGTACCACGCGTCGACCGCGGCGGCGTCGGAGCGCGGTTCGCCGCGCGGGGGACGGGCGCCTCCCGCGCGGAAACAGGCGCGCGCGCGCGCCCACTGCTTCTCCCCGGCGAGCCGGGTCCCCATCTCGAGAAGCGCCGTGTTCCCGCCGGTCGTGGCCGGAGCCTCCCCGAGCGCAGGCGCCCAGCGACGGCGCGCCTCGGTGACGAGCCCCTGCAGGGCACGGTCGGAGGCGGCCTTCTGATCCAGCGCGCGGGCCACAGCATCGATCTTCTCTTTCCAGGCATTCCGGGCGCTCGCCTGCGACGGCGCGTTGAAGCACCGCAGATAGAGGTCCCCGAGCGAGATCTCGAGGCGCGCGGCGTTGACGCGGTCGAATCCGCCGCGCTCGACCGAAGCGCGCAACGCCCGGACCGCCCCCTCCGGGTTCTGGTTCTGCGCCAGGAGCACGCGGCACCACGCCGGGCAGATCTCGGAGAGAAGGAATGCCGCGCGGACCTCGCGGACCGTCGCGACCTTTTCGACCGCCTCCGCGTACTTCGCCGAGGCCTCGGCGCTCTTCGAGGTCAGCTCGTACAGCTGCGCGAGGCCGTACAAGCCGTGCGCGAACTCGAGCGCCACATCGGTGGAGCGCTCGCCGCGCTGCCAGGCATCCTCGATCGGCCAGAGGAAATTGAGCCAATCCTCCTCCGCCGTCCGGGCGATCCCCTCGGCGCCGGCGCCCCCCACCTCGCGCAGAAACCGGACCGCCATGCTCCCCTTCTCGTACAGGATGTCGTTGATCAGCCGGTAGAGGTCCCCCTGACGCTCGACGGAGAGATCGTCGGTGCGCATCGACAACGGGATCGCCGCCTCGTAGCACTCCCCGATCGCGACCAAGGCACTGCGGACCGCCACGTCGCGGCCACCCTCCCCGAGCTTCTCCCGCATTCGCGCGAGGTCGAGCTTGACCTCCAGGTACGACAGGAGGGACGGCGCGTCCTCGGGGGCGCGGATCCCTCCCCAGAGTTCCTCCGCCTGGCGCGCGGAGGGGGCATCGGGCCCCGCCGCTCCCCGGCCCCCGGCGCGGGCGACCAGCACACGGACGCGGGCGAGGGTCAGGATGTTCTTCTGCTCGCCGGTCAGTCCCGAACGCGCGGAAATCGCCTCCAGGCGGGTGTTCGCCAGGTCCGCCCAACCCCATCGCTGGACGACCCCCACGATCACGCGCAATTCCTCGTTGAGAGGAACCTCCGCCCTCGCCGGCAGGGCAAGCGCCAGGAGACACAAGGCGGCGGGGAAGGGGCGCGCGCGGGATCCGCGGGGCGAGGGTCTCGGCGGGTGCTGGCGCATGCGGAAGGGCACTATTAAGGCAACGGTCCCTGGCTCTTGCAACGGTCTACCTCCCCGCCTCCCCAACGCACGGGAGGGGGAACGGTTCACTTGGTTCTCCCGCCTCCTGCCTCGGACTCTCCCAGCTCCTGAATAAAAGGGGGTGGGGCCTCGCGGCGCCCACCCCCCGATCCGCTTCCTCCGGATCGCGCTAATCGTCGACCCGGCCGAACTGCATCTCTCCGATCTCGCGCTGATCGACCACCTGCGCCCGTGTCAGGATCACGAGGTTCTCCCGCTCCCTGGCGTCGCGATCGCGGCCGGTCAGCAGGTTCAGGATCGGGATCTTCGACAGGAACGGGAGCCCCGTGTACTGGTGGACCTCCGTGTAGCGGGTCATCCCCCCGACCATCACCGTGCCGGTGTCCGGGACCGACACCGTGGTGCGCACAGCCGACAACGAGATGTTCGGCCAGCTGATCGTCACGGTAAGGGTCTGGCCGGCCGACACGGCGAGATCCGTATTGAACGGCACGAACCCGAGCAGGGTCGCGACCGACGGGCGCATCTCCAAGGTGATGAACTTGCGGTCGGCGCTCACGGTCGGGCGCACGTCGAACACCATGCCGTGCTGGACGTAGCCGATCTCGGGGTCGGCGCCGATGGTGTTGACGCCCGTGACGATCGTGAAGTCGCGCACGTACGCCTGCTGCACGACCACCATCAGGGACGCCCGCTGGGTGTTGAAGCAGGTCAGGTGCGGGGAGAACAGCGTGGTTCCCCGCTGGGTCATGTGCATCGTGCGCAGGATGGCGCTCACCTGCCAGTCGTTCAGGAGGTTCATCTGCACGATCGCGCCCGCCGCAGTGGCGGCGGGCGCCTTCGTGCCGCGCAGGTCGAGCAGGAACGGGTTCGGCTGCAGCAGCGGCGTCATGCCTGGCGCCGTCGACCCCGTCGCAACGGGGACCTGCGGGTCGAACACCGCGGGAGTCAGGAAGCGGAAGTCCGTGCTCCCACCCAACTCGTTCACGATACCGCTCGTGAACGCACTGGTGCCGTCGTAGGCGATCGGACGGCTCCCGAGCCCGCGGTACATGACGTCGATGTCGTCGAGCAGGTCATCCACGACCGTGATGAACCGGCTCTGGATGGCGACCTGCAGCTGCCGCTGGTCGCGGAAGGAGGCCAGGAGTTCCTCGACCTCGCGGTGGACCTCCGGGGAGTTGCGCACCACGATCATCCCCTGCGGCGTCGGTTCGATCGCGACGTCGGAGGTCTCCCAGCTCTTGGGCTGCACGTTCTTCTGGATGATCTCGATGAGGTCGTCGACCGTGAACGGCTCCACGTCCAGCTGTTCCATCTCCTCGAACTGCATCCCCTCCCCGCCGGTGGCCAGGGAGATCTGGGGCGCCTTGTGGTCGGTCATCTGAAGGATGAGGTCGCGCACGTCGTAGGACCGGGTGACGGAGTTCCCCTGGATCCCCTCCTCGTCCGAGATGTAGATCGCCTCGTCCTTCAGCCCGTAGCGGAGCTCGCCCGGCGGGAGCTGCTCCACGATCCACTGCAGGATATGCTCCAGCTTCTTGTTCTCGCACTCCGGCAGGTCGACCGGGTATTCGCGCAGCTCCTGGGTGTTGAACTTCGGATCGACGAAGATCGTGATCCCGAACCGCGCCTGCAGGATCGACCGGACCGTCTCGAAGGAGGTGTTGGGGAACCCGATGCGTGGGACGCGCGCCTGCAGCTCGCGGCGCAGGTGCTCCTTCCACGGCTGCTCGGGCTCCTCCACGAAGCCGCGGGTCTGCCGCCGCGCGCTGATCTGCGCCCAGTCCGACGGGTAGATGAGCGGGGTGCGCGGGTCGTACGGGATCTTGCTCTCCTCCACGTACTCCCACAGGTCCTTCTCCGACTCCCGGATCCCCTCGGCGGCGGCACGCCGGTCGGCGGCGTGGTGCATCTCGTTCGCATCGTCCAGGATCGACTTGGCCTCCGGATTCCCCGGATCGAGGCGGTCCACCTCGCGGGCGAGCCGCTCGGCCTTCGGAAACTCCTCGCGGGAGAGCGCCCGGTGCGCGTCGACGAGCAGGCGGGAGACCGTCGCGTCGAACCGCTCCCGAGCGCGCATCTCCTCGCGCTCCACCACCCGGTCGATCTCGTTGCGCAAGGCGACCTCGCGCTCCGTCTCGAACGCCTCCTGTTGGCGCACCGACTCCTCGGAGAGCGCCCGGGCGCGATCCAACCAACTCTCCCGGTCCGGCACCTCCGGGGGCAGGTACCGGATCATGTCCTGGACCTGCTCGAAGGTCCGCTGCGCATCCTCATAGCGGCGATCCTCCATCTGGCGGATCCCATCGCGGAACGCGTTGTCGATCTCCAGGCGCTTCTCCATGACTTCCGCCCGGCGCTCGTCCGTGAGCCGTTCCAGGTAGATGCGGAACCGGTCCGGGGCCATCCCCAGGAGCCCCCGCACCTCGCGCACGCGCTCCGGCGACTGCGCGTGGTTGTACCGGGCGGCCTCCTCGTACGCCTCGAGCGCCTCGCGCAGTTTTCCCTCGGCGAAGAGGCGCTCGCCGCGGTCGAAGTGGCCGCGACCGACCAGGGCGCGCTCCTGCTGCTCGAGCGCGCGCCGGCGCATCGCCTCCTGCATATACTCGCCGGCGGGCGGCTGCCCTGGGCCCCCCTCGGCGGGTTCCTCCGCCCGCGAGGAGACGGCCGTCACCAGCAGCCCCGTCGCCAACGCCCCCCTCACGACCTTCCCGATGCGTCCCCGGTTCGTCATACGGCCTCCCTGCTGCGCACCCCGACGCTCCTGCAGATCCGACTTGCACTTACACGTACCACGATCGCTCGGCAGTCGCCCTTACCAGGCCGGACCGCCGCCCCCCTGACGTTCCCCGCCATCCGGTGCCGGAGAACCTTCCGGCGGCGGCGGATCCTCCGGCGGGGTCGGCGTGGGGCCCTCTTCGGGATCCGGCGCCTCCTCCGGAGGCGGCTCCGGCAGCCGCCTGCGCGGCGTGGACCCCGCCGTTCGGGCCAACGGGACCTCCCTCTCCTGGCCGGAGGGGTCCCGGACCCTGACCGGCTGATCAACCCTCTCCCCGTTTACCAACAGGGCTTCCGTGACCGGGACATGAACCAGCATCTCCCCCGTCGCGAAATCCCGGTTCGTACCGTCCACCCGTTTGGCGCCGCCGATCGCCCCGCCGACGGTGACCGTGAACCGGGCCGTCGCCCAGGTGTCGCCGCCGAACCACTTCCGGACCTCGATCTGCGCCACGCCGGGCGGGATCAGTCCCACGTAACGGATCTCGTACGAGGCGGGAATCTCCACCGGGGGCGCCTGGACCCACTCCGCCGCCCCCGGAGCATCCGCCGGGACGTCGAGGGTCGCCGACGCGGCAGGTGCCGGATCGGCGACGCACACCGGCCCCGCCGCGAACGACAGGAGCGCCAGGACCGATGCCAGCACCACGCGAACCGCCATTCCCCGCCCCCTCCACCCGCTAAGCGGGCTCTTACGCCGCTCCCCCCACTGTAGCAGGCGGGCGGCCCGACCGTCCCCCCTCCCCTCGACGAGGGTCACCTCGGCAAGGGGACCTCGCACGGGTCCGGCGTGCACGCCTGGATCCGGTACTCATACCGCTTCTGCGGCTCGCAGGTCGCGTCGAGATACCGCGTCGCGGTGATCGGCTTGTCGGTCATCGCGCGCCACTCGCTCCAGGCCCCCCTGCCGACCGCCTCCCGGCGCTCCACGCGGTAGGCGACGCGCAGCGTGGAGGAGGTCCGCGCATCCGCCTCCCACTCCACGAGAACCTCCCCCGGGCGGTCCGCGTCCGGGATACCGGAACGGACGTTTCGGACCGGGTACAAGCGCGGCCGGACCCGCGCCCTCTCGATGAGCAGCAGGAACGACCCCGCCGGCTTCGCGGGATCCGCCGCGTCGAAGTAGTTCAGGACGATCTTCGGAAACGCCGTGCTCGGATCGCCCGAAGACGGGCTCCAATTGTTCCCCTTCAGGCCCCGGAACCGGATCCGCCGGCGCTCGGCGTCGAACTCATGCCGGAAGTACTCGTCCGGCCGGGCTGTACCCATCCCATCCGGCTCGATCTTGTCCGCGAACACGAACGATTCGGGAAGGTCCGGGCGGAGCCACGACGCCTCGGTCCAATCCTCCCCCTCCCTCAACTGGACCTGGACCTGCGCGGAAATCACCCCCTTCAGATAGAGGAAATCATCCGCGAACGAGGGGAACGGAAGCCGCCCCTGGGCGCGCACGGCGGCCACCCGTTCCGACAGCCATTCCGGCTTCGGCAACGACTCCAGGCCCGGCGGATCCCGGTAGAACGCCTGCAGCACCGGCTGGATGGGTGAGGGGGAGGGGACCACCGCCCCCCCCTGAGCGGCCAGCGCCGTCTGGATGCGCTGCGCCAGGTCGTCGACCGTCAAGACCGCGACCTCCACACCCGCCGGGGTCAGCAAGGACGCCTGGATGCTGTAGACGAGGAAGAGCACGATCACGCCGAGGCCGATCTTTTCCCCGTGCGACGCCAGGAACTGCTTGATCTTGGCCATGGCTACTGGGGTTCCTTGTCCGGCGACCAGCGGTAGTGGAGATCCTCGATCCGCATCGTCACCGTGACCGGGGAGTCCAGCAACCCCTCCGGGCCAGGCCTGCGCAGGGCATCGCGCTCCATCTGTCGCGTCGCCTCGAGGCTGTGAACCCCGAGTTCCCGGATCAGGAAGTTCCTTCGGCACAGGAGGACCTCCCGGACAAGCCGGGGGACATCGCGGAAGAAGATCTGCGCCTCGACCCTGAGGGAGACCGACTCGTTGTACTCCCCCCCCGCAAGCGACGCCTCGCAGGGGGGCTGCCGTCCGCGCCCGTCGCCCCCGCCCTCGAAACGGATGCTGACCAGCCGCCGGACGCCCCCGTCCCGGAAGGCCCCCACGAGCTCCTTCTGGATCCAGAACTTCCACTGGAGCGTCGGGATCTCCTCGTTCCTGGGGTATTCATCCTCATTCCACGTTTCGAACGAGAACGCGGCGAGATCAGCCTGGCCGCCGCCCCCCCCATCCGGGGCGAGACACGCGAACCAGGGAGAGGCGCCCGCGGGCGCGACGTACCGGGAGAAGTGGTCGCTCGACTCCTCCCCGATCACATCGAAGAGGCGCGCATTGCCGGTCCGGACCGCATCCAGGAGCTTCTGCACGGCGGTGTTGTAGTACCGCCTGAAGTTCTGCGCGTAGGAGTTCCCCGGCTGGACATTCGGGAAATGCCTCACGTTGTCCGCGATGCAGATCCCCTCGGCGACCGTGGCGCCGACCTCGCGTTCCTTGAGGAAGCGCAGCGCGTCGGACAGGCACATCGTGTACTGCGCGCGGACATCCCCCGTGGAGCGGATCCGCTCCTCGTTCGGAAGATCCCCCCCCCTGTCCGCATACGCCTGGAGGGCGCCCTGCCGGGTCTGGAGATCCCGGAGCAGGTCGCTGCGCGCGCCCGACGACGCACGCAGCGGGAACGCATAGATCGCCCCCAGGAGCGCGAAGGCCAGGCTCACGAGGATCAGGAACTGGTTCTTCTTGATCTTCTCCATATCCCGTCGATGTGCCCTCCTCCCGCCTCACTCCGCCGCCGGGGTCGCCGGCAGGACCAGCCATGCCACCTTGAAGTAGAGCGCCTTCTCGTTCCCGACGTCGAGTTCCTCCGCGGCGCCGCCGGTCGTGCCGCGCGTCTCACGCTGTATCTGCCTGAAGGAGGACTGGACCAGGCCGATCCGGGATTCGTTGGTCCCCACATTGAGATTTTGGAACCCCGTGGCCGGCAAGAGAAACCCGGGGACATGGCTCAAGGGCGCCTGGATCTTCTCCTCGACCGCGCGCTCATAGGGAGTGGTGTTGTTCGCGGCAACGTTCTCCTCGCTCGCCAGCATGCAGGCATAGAGCACGACACGAAGAACCTGATCGGCATCGCCGTACTTCGCATTCCCGGGACCCGGGGCCGCCTTGTTGGGATTCTGGATCGGAACGGCATCCAGGTCGAGCAGCCACATCTCCGGACGCCTCTCCGTCCCCCCCTCTGGGACCCCCAGGGGAAGAACCTCCATCACCCGGGAGAGGATGTCGAGCCAGACGTCGCGCGGCAGGGCGAGCGCGGCGTCCCGGCCCAGCAGGCGGAGCGCTTCATGCTGCTGCGGGAGTACGCCGTACTGCCTCGCCTCCTCGAACCGCCGCTCGACATCCGCGCACGCGGCGGCGGTCGTGGAAGCATGGGCGACCTTCTCCCGGAGCGAGGCGACACGGCGCTCCTCCGAGGCGCAGGCGACCATCGCGCTGACCAGCAGGACGGCGGCCGCCGCGGTCGCGAAGGGACGTTTGCGCCGCATCGCCCGCGCCCGCACCGTCTCGGGGGGCATCAGCGTGATCCGGCTGCGCCCCATCTGCAGCGCCTGCAGGCACATCCCCGCGGCAACCGCCAGGCGCCCCGCCTGCGCCTGGAACGCCTTGGCGTCGACCCCCTCGGCGAAGGTCAGCTGCTTGGCGGCCCCCAGGCGTTCGACGGAATACTGGAGCGACTCCTTGAAGTACCCGACGAGCCCCGCCAGCTTGAACGACTCCCCGAGGACGATCACCCGGTCGAAGCGCGTCCCCTCGTGCTGGGAGCGGTAGTACCCGAGGGACCTCTGGATCTCCCCGACGAGGCTGCGCAGGACCGGCTTGATGACGCCGAAGAGCCGCTCGGCCTGCTTGGAGGATCCGACGCTGCGCTTGAGCTTCTCCGCCTCCGCGAACGGGATCTGGAACTTCTTCTCCAGGGCACGCGTCACGTGATCGCCGGCGGTCGTGATGTTCCGCGGCCAGAAACGGTTGCCGTCGAGAACGATCAGGTCGGTGTTCTCCGCCCCGACGTCCACGACCACCGTGACCCCCTCCGGGCTCTGGTCCACGGAGAAGAAGTCGTAGAGCGCCAGGTGCGCCGCCTGCACGTCGTCCACCTGCACCCCGGCCATGCGATAGAGCGCCAGCTGCGCGGCGACGATCTCCTGTTTCACCGCGAAGATCGCGACCTCGATCTCCTCCCCCGGCACGGGGGTCTCCTGGACCGGCTGGTAGTCCCAGATGACCTCCTCGATCGGGAAGGGGATCTGCTGGTGCGACTCGTACCGGACGATCTCGGGGATCCGCTTCTTCTCGACGGGGGGGAGTTTAATGATCCGCGAGAACACCGAGCGGCCGGGGATCGAGGCGCAGATCCGGTCCTCCTCCAGGGGGTGCTTCGCCTTCAGCTCCCCGAGCGCCTTCTGGACCGCCGCCTCGCGCGCCGCGGCGTCGGATTCCCCGCCGAGCGGATACTCGATCACCTCGAAGGCGAGGACCTGCGCCTTGTCCCCGACGCGGGTCATCCGAACCGCCTTCAGCGACCGGCTTCCCGCCTCGATCCCCCACACGGCCCGCGTCATGGCGAAGGAAGGGACTCTATCAGCGCTCTTCCGGCCCCGTCAATCGGGCGGTCCACCCCACCCCTACAACGGTCCGGCGGCCACGAGCGCCGCGGCCAGGGCAAACCACAGGGCCGCGACGGTCGCGGGCCACCCCCAGCGCGCGCTCACGCCGTCCGCCCCTCCGGCATCATCCAGCCGACCGTCTGCGCGACCTCGCGGAACGTGACGCGGGCGGCGCCCATCTCGAGGTGCCGCATCTTGATGTAGTGCAGCCGGCAGAACCCGTCCGCGAAATGCCTCTCGCCGCACGCCGGCAGCAGGCATGGCACGGCGATGCGCGGCACCCGCCGCGTCCGCTCCGCGCGCGGGGCTTGCGGGGCGCGAGCGGCCCTCCATCCCCTCTGGTAGTGGCGCAGGCACAACCCCCGTGCGTACGGCCGCTCGGGGCATCCGGCCTCCGCGCACGCCCGCGGCCGGTTCCGACGCTCGGCACAGGTGACATGGCCGTGCCGCTTGACCTGGTAGTAGTGCCGGCAGCAGAGACCGCGCGCGAGGATCTTCCCTCCGCACCCCTCGACACCGCAGGTGCCCCCCGGCGCGGCGGACTTCCCTTCCGGCGCCGAGGCGGGGCCCGTCACGACATCCGTCCTCTCCGTCTCCATAATGCCCTCCCTCCGCTACCAGACGCGCGGCCCGGCAAACTCCCTGTCCATGACGGCTCCATCGTCTATGACGGCTCCATCCGCGGCGATCGCGGACGTTCCCGCCGAACGCATCGCCGCCAGCCACCGGTGGGCATCGCGATCCCCCAGCCCGCACAAGGCCTCCGCAGCCGCGGACCGGAGCGCGCCGGGGACCTGAGACCCTCGCCAGACGCACCGCAGGGCGTCGCGCGCGGCCGGGTCGCCAACCCGGCCCAGCGCGAGGATCGCGGAGCGCGCGACCGCCCCGTCCGGATCGCACACGGCGAGCCGGTGGAGCCGCGCCACGGCGAACGGATCCCCCTTCCGGACACCCAGGAGGGAGGCCGCGCGGATCCGCCAGACACACGCGCCATCCTTCAGCAGTTCCTCGATCGCCGCGCCCGAGAGGGGATGGGCGCGATCCTTCCCCAGGCGCTCGAGGCACGCCGCCAGAGGGATCCCCGCCGCGCCCTCCGCGAGCCCCGACAGGGCAACCCGGAGGGGGCCCGCGCCCTCCTGAAGGTAGGCCACCACCATGGGCCTCTCGTCCTCCCCACGAAGATCCATGGACTGGAGGCGGCACACCTCGCGAAGGCGCGCCCGACTGTCCATGGACTCCCAACCGGATGCATGACGAGCCGCCCCCCCCGTGCACCCCGCCAGGGAGAGCACACCAAGGAGGAAGATCGGGGTGGTTCTCACAGGCATACCCAGATAAGAGGCAAAGGCTATGCCGCTGAAACAATGTGGATTGAGATCATAACCACATAGCAATAAATGAGTTACATAAACACTTAAGCAGACTATTCGTATTCTGTCACCGAATGATGGACAGTGGTGTGGATGACCAGAGACAACTACTCCTTGAACTCCCCCTGGTTGATACCGCAGCGTTTCATCAGCTTGTAGAGGTACTGCCGTTCGATCCCCATCTCCTACGCCGTGGCGGTGACGTTGCCGCCGGCGCGCATCAGCGCGGTGGTGATCCACTCGCGGTCGAACGACTCCAGGGTCGCGCGGCGGCCGTCGCGATACGGGAGGCCCGAGTGGGGAC
>JACQRN010000088.1 GCA_016206515.1 Planctomycetota bacterium
CCCCTCCGGCGTGTACTTGATCGCGTTCTGCAGGAGGTTCGCGAGGATCTCGTCGAGCCGCGCGGGGTCCCCCTGGACCCATAGGCGAGGCCCCGGCTCGACCGCCAGAGCCTGGCGCTTGCGCTGGGCCCCGATCCGGTGCTGCTCCGCGACCCCCCCGACGAGGGGGCCGACCTCCAGCCGCACCGGCTCGAAGCGGACCTTCCCGGACCGGATGCGGGTGATGTCCAAAAGGTCGTTCACCAGGTCCAGCATCCCGCCGATCTGCCGGTCGATCGTCCCGAGCCCGCCCGACAGCTCCGGGGTCAGCGGCCCGCCCATCCCGTCCCGGAGCGCCTCGATCCACATCCGGACGGTCCCCAGAGGCGAGCGCAGGTCGTGCGCCGCCATCCCGAGGAACTCGTCCTTCAGGCGGTTGAGCTCCTCGAGATCCTTCGCGCGGACCGCCAGCGTCCCCTGGAGGGCGCGCAGGCGCAGCGCCGCGCGGACGCGCGCGGAGAGTTCCGTGATCTGCACCGGCTTCGACAGGAACTCGTCCGCCCCCGCGTCGAGTCCGGCGATCCGGTCGGCGACCGACTGCTTGGCGGTCAGGAGGATGAACACCGCGCTCCGCAGCACGGGATCCGCCTTGACGACCTTGCAGAGCGCCAGGCCGTCCATGCGCGGCATCATCCAGTCGGAGAGGATCACGTCCGGCGCCAGCTCCCGCGCCCGCGCGAGCCCCTCCTCCCCGTCGCGCGCGGTCTCGACGCGCACGCCGTCGCGCCGCAGCCCCATCGCGACCATGCGCGACAGCATGTCGTCGTCCTCCACGAGGAGCACGAGCCCGGGCTTCGGCGCGGGGACGTCCGGCGGCGGGTCGACGGTGACCACGGGGCCCTTTTATACAATGCCGCCCCTTGCGGATCGCCGCCGTCCGCACGTGCGGTCGAACTGCACCCGATCGTCCGCGCCAGCCTAGGACACGGTCAAACCACGAACCGCATACAACTGAACGCCTCGGCTGCCTCGACGGAGATCTCCCGCCCGCGGGCGCGCGCGAGGAACTCGATCGCGTCCGCCCCCCCCTGGTGCGGCGAGGGCCTCTGCTGGGAGCGGTGGCAGCGGAACGCCTCGAGCTTCCTGTCGAGGCACCCGGAGATGTCGACGTAGAAGTTCGGATGGAACGGCTGGGACCCCCACGCCAGCTGCGGGGCGTCGGCGACGAGCACGAACCTCTGGAACGCCTTCATCGTCGCCAGGTGCGGCCGGCACGCCGTGATCCCCGCGAAATAGAGCGCCTCGTGGTCCTGGTTGTAGGACGGCGCCGGGAGCACCACCATCGTCGGCTGGACCTTGTCGGTCGCCAGGCGGCTGCCGCGCTCGATATGGTGCACGAGGTCCCGCCGCGGAAGCGTGTCGAGCCGCAGGTGGAGGTGGTCGTCGTCGAGAACGACGTCGAAGTCGTCGACCTTCAGGAGATTCATCGCGTCGGCCAGCTCGTCGCGGCGCGTGCGGGAGGCGACCATCCCGTCCTTGTTGTCATAGTGGTCGAGGTTCCCGATCGACAGGACCATCACGAACACCTCGCCGCCGGCTTCCTTGACGCGCCACATGAGTCCCCCGGCGCCCGCGACCTCGTCGTCGGCGTGCGGGGCGATCACCAGGAGGCGCTGGCGGGCGAGGAACGAGTCGTCGATCCCCGTCTTCCCGTGCGTCGCGGCGCCCTTCTGGGGGTTCATGGCGCGGGATTGTAGCGCGATGCGACGTACGAAGGACCGTGCGGGGAACGCCTCACTCCGGCGCGCCCGTCCCGATCGCCGGGCCGAGGACGGCCGCGACCGCCTCCGCCACGGCACGCGCCCCCCGGTCGGTGAGATGGATGTGGTCGTAGAGGTGCTCCGCGTCGTCCGAGACCGCGCCGTCCACGTCCACGAAGAGCGCCCCCTCCTCCCCCGCCACGCGCCGGGTGACCGCGTCGAGCCTCTCCACGCAGGCGCGGAGGGTCCCCGGATCCACGCCGGGCCAGGGGAACGCGTACCCGTCCCCGCCGGGATCCGGAAACCGGCGCGCCTCGGTGCACAGGACGAGCCTCGCCCCAGAGACGCGCGCCTCGGTCGCCAGGACCCGCAGGTTCCTCTCCCAGATCGCGGGGCCGGCGGGGCCGACCTCCCCGCTGGTGATGCCGGTCCTGACCTCGCGGGTCTGGGAGGCCAGGACGCGCATCCGGATCGCCCCCCACAAGGCGGACCAGGACAGGAGGCGGTCGTACCAGGGCGGGGTGCCGTACACCCCCTGGTGCCGCGACCAATCCCTTTCGCTCTTCAGGGTCGGCCACCATTTCACGTCGTTCCACCCCTCGTAGAAGACGACCCAGTCCGGCGAGAGCGGGGCGCAACGCCCGAGGAACTGCCCCAACGACTGGGAGGAGGTGTACCCGCTGCACCCGGCGTTGATCACCTCGATGCGCGGCAGGCCCGCCCCCCGCAGGACCTCCTGCAGGCGCGCCGGCCAGGTCGCCGCGTCGTCCGACACGCCGTCGCAGAACGTCGACGACCCCCCCAGACAGACGATCCGCACCGTGCCTGCGGGCTTCTCCACAGTGACCTCCGGCCCGCGGAACCCGAGGGAGTTGACCGAGATCTCGCAGGCGCGCTTCAGGTGCACGCCGGGGCGGAGACGGTACCCGGCGAACTTCCCGGGGGCATAGAGATACCAGGACGGGACGCGCGCCCACGCATCATACCCGCGCCATGCGTCGTACGCCCGGAGCGCCCCCTCGGCCACCACCAGGGGTGCCAGGAGGGACGAGGCGAGGAGCGCAAGCCGGGCCCGGAGGGTCCACCTCACCGGCCGCGCCGTCCGCGCAGCCTCCCCCCCCCCGCCCGGAGCGTCCACGGCGGCATGCTCCACGGACACGGGCATCGTTTCAAGGGGCTCTCCTGCAGACCAGGAGAGGCTTGGACTCGAGCCCGTACCGGGCGCGGTCCCCCGGCGTTGCGGCGCCCCCGGGATTCTCCGCCGAGACCTCGAACCCCAGCGCGCGAAGATCATCCTCGAACCCGTCCCCGAACCGCCAGATCGGCTGCCGCGCGATCACGCACCTGACACGGGGAGCCCCGCCGGGGATGCGCGGGACCTGGAGCAGAAGCGTCCCCCCCGGGGCCACGACACGCGAAAGCTCCGCGAGCCCCGCCTGCGGGTCGTCCAGGTAGTCGAGGACATGGAGCGCGATCGCCGTCCCGAACGCGCCGTCCCGGAACGGCAGACGCGCGGCGTCCCCCCGGACGTCGCCGAACGGCCGCCGGTCCAGCCCCCATGCGCGCGCGCTGCGACCGCGCAGAAGGTCGGAGATCGCACGGTCGGGTCCGAGCTGGAGAAAGGGGCGCTCCCCCGCCAGCCGCGCCGGCAGATGCCCCTGCAGAAACAGGAAGAGCCCCCGTTGCCGCTCGAGACTCCCGCAGCGCGGACAGCGCGCCCCGCGCCGGAAGAAGGTCTCGTGGAAGAGAGGTTCGAAGGAGAACCCCTCCCATCCACACGCAGGACAGGCCCTGCGGCCGGAGGGAAGGATCCGGTTGAGCCAACGGACCCAGCGGAGGACGACCCCATAGAGCAGGAGCGCGGCCACGCCGCGGAGCCCATAGGTCCGGAAAACGCGCAGGACGGTGCGGCTCATCATGTTCCCGCCGGGGAAGACTGGACTGTACGGACAACCCGGTTCGCGGGACAATCGCAACCCGCTGGCTCCTCTCCACCACGTACCCGTCACCCTGTTCCTCCCGGAGGGGGTGGCGCCCTCCGATGGGCGGCGAAGCGCGCCGGGAACCCTGCCCGTCCCCGGCGGCCGGGCCTGGAATCTCGAAGTCCCGCTGCGGGACCCTCCCGGTCCCTTCCGGATCGATCTGCGCGGCGCCCCCCTGCCCCGGGCGCCGCGGACGGTCCTGATCGCGGACGCCGGCACGGAGGGGGCGGCGGCGGTGCTGCGGCGCCTCCTCCTCGACGGCTGCGGCATCGATCCGGAGCGGATTCCCGCGGACGCGCGCCTCCCTGACCACCTCCATCCGGGATGGGACACGGTGCTCCTTCTCGGGGACGGGGAGCGCTCGGCGCGCGGCCTGGGCGCCTGGATCGGGCGCGGAGGCGTGACGATCCGGATCGCGGACGGCTCCTCCTCCCGCACCGGGGGGACGCGGGGGGCGGAACCCGTCGTGAACCTCCCCCTGGACGAGGTCGTGGAGGCGTCCGGCGATCCGGAAAGCGCCGCGCACCCGGCGCTTTCCGAACGGCTGGACGCCTCCCTCTGGACCCTCGCCTCGATCATGTCGGTCGGGGCGCGCAAGGCGGCCACGCCCGGGCGCAAGGGGGTCCTTGTCTACACTGTCGATTTCGAGGGAGGGGTGACCTCCGGCCCCGGCGGGGGAACGCGCGGCGACCTGAAGGCCCAGAACGCCGCGCCGGCGTGCGCCCGGCGGCTCGACGACGCGGGGGTTCGCGCGACGTTCTTCGTCGACTTCGCGGGGCTCCATGACGACGCGGACCGCCGCGCCGTGGCGGCGCTCGCCGGACGGCACGAGCTGGGGGTGCACAACCGCCCCGGATGGACGCACCGCGACTGGGCGGACGCGATCGGGGACGACGCCGCCATCGGATCGGCGATCTCCCAGGCGATGGCGGCGCTCGAACACCTCGGCGGGGACCCCCGACTCGGGATGCGCTATCCGGGATTCCGCCGCGCCGGCTCGACGCACCTGCTTCTCGCCGAGCACGGTATCCGGTGCAGCGCCAACCGGATCGTCCCGGGGGACCGCCCGGTGTGGCCCTATCGCCTGTGGAGGGGGGGGGGCGATCCCCGAGCCGCTCGATGTCGCCGAGATCCCGGCCCTCGACGCGATCGGTGTCGTCAAACGACTTCGGCGGGAGGATAGGGGCGGCCGCCCCGCGATCGTCCGCCCCCTCCTGGCGTGGCGCGCACGGCGGCGCCTCCACGGGTTCCTCCGGACGACGGCGGAACGCGGCGGCGTCTGCGCGATCCTCGACCACGACCTGTCCCTGGCGGCGGACCCCGCCCGGGCCGCCTCCTCGCGGTACCGGCCGAACGCGGGCGGGATCCGCTGGCTGCTGTCCCGATGCGAGCGCGACCTGCGCACCGGGGCGCTGACGAGCCTGGGCGCCGGCGAGCTGGCCCGATGGTGCCTGCGGAGCTGGGGCGTCACATTCTTCATGGCAGAAGCACGCGCGCGAGGCCGGTGACATACTTCGAGTGACGGACGAGGCGCCAGGGGATCTGTGCACAGATGCGCGCCGCGATCCCCTCGTCCACGGCGGCATATTTCAGTTCCAGCACGGCCCCGTCGCGCACACGATCCGCCGCGCGCCCGGCGGGCGCGGCGTCCGCGAGCGCCGTATCGATCGTCACGCGACAGCGGCCGTCCACCGTCGCGCGATAGGCGCGCCGGTACCGGTTGCGCAGCACCGGGCGCAGCCACCGCAGCGACTCGCGGACCCCCGCCGGGAGCCCCGCGGCGTCCAGGATCGCCTGTACACCCCGGCGCGTGGCGCATGCGGCGGGGTCGAAGCCTGAAAGCCCGAACACCCGTTTGCGGACGAGCGGCCCGTCCCTCGACTTGATCTCCAGACGTCCAGCGCGGACCGGGACACCGGCGTCCGATGCGTCGGCGCGAGCGTACCAGCGGATGCGCACCTTGCGGCGGCGCGGCAGCCCCGCCACGGCGTCGCGGTAGAAGCGCAGGTCCGGGGTATCCAGATAGACATTCAGCACGACGCGCGGCGGATGCAGGTCCCGGATCCCCGGGTGGACGCCGCACAGGTGCGCATCCACGACCGCGAGCGCGTCGAGCGCCGCGGACGGCGCGAACTTCCGTTCCATGCGCGTCTCCAGCGCGTCATTCCCCATCCCGCGTCTCCGGGTACAGCACGCGATAGATCCCCTCGCGATCGCCGTCGACGGCGACGCGATCGTGCAG
>JACQRN010000089.1 GCA_016206515.1 Planctomycetota bacterium
CGTCTGCGCGGCGCGGCCGTGGCGGCGCTCGCGTGTGTCCTGATCGCCGTGTGCCTGGCGCGCCCCGCGCCGGGCGGGGCCGGCGTGGTGTTCCTCGACGTCGGGCAAGGCTCGGCATCTGTTTTCTGGGACGGGAAGGGGGGCGTGGCGGCGTGCGATTGCGGGACGTCGGGGCGCGAGGTCGCCTCCTGCCTGTGGAGCCTGGGGTTCTCGCGGCTCGACGCGCTCTTCCTCAGCCATCCCAATCGGGACCACGACGGGGGCGTGGAGTGGCTCGTCCGGAACGTCCCCGTAGGGACGGTGGTCGTCGGGGAGGTGTATCGGACCGCCCCCGGGTGGGCGAGGCGTCAGGCGGCCCTGGAGGCGGAGGGGGTCCGCGTGAGGGAGATGGCCGCGGGCGATCGCTTCCGGATGCCGGGAGGGAGCCGTGTGAGCGCCCTCTACCCCGCGCGGGGCGGGACGGACGGCATCGATTCGAACGACGCCTCGCTCGTGCTCCTGTGGGGGGCTTCGGCGCGATGGGGGGCGATCCTCTGGCCCGGAGACCTGGAGCCGGAAGGGGTCGTGGCCTGGAGGTCCCTCTGGAGGGACCGCCCGGGCGTCCGGGCCGGGGTCGTCGCCCTGCCGCACCACGGCGAGGGGGGGGAGGGGATCCTGGAGTGGGTGGCCGGATTCTCCCCCCGGCTGGCGGTCGCGAGCGCCGCGGAGGGGTTTGCTTCGGAGGATCTACTGGAAGGTCTGCGTGACGCAGGCGTCGAGGTGCTGGGAACCTGGGAGGGAGGGGCGGTTGTGCTGAAGGAGTGACCGGGCGGACGTCTATTCCCCGTCGTAGTCCGGATGCGCCCAGAGCGTCGGCGGGAGGACGGAGCGGGCGACGACGGCGTTGCCGCGGTAGACGAGGTCGCGGATCGCCTCCTTGTCGATCGCCCGCGCGATCGAGCGGCGCACGAGCGGGTCGTCCAGGGGCGGACGCATCGTGTTGCACGCGAGGTAGGCGACGTTCATGCCCGGCTGTTCGAGGAGCCGCAGCGTCGGGTCGGCGCGCACCTCGTCGAGATCCTGCGGGTTGATCCCCTTCATGCCGTGGATGCTCCCTTCCCGGAGCGCCACCAGCCGGGTCGCGTTGTCGGGGATCGTGAGGATCGTGACGCGATCGCAAGCGGGTCTCCCCTCCCAGTGCCCGCCGAACGCCTCCAGTTCGATCCGGTCGTTCACGCTCCACGAGACGAACCGGAACGGGCCGCTCCCGACGGGGTTGCGCTCGAAGGGGGTTTGTGCCCGCTCGAACGCGATGGGGGAGACGATCCCCGCCGAGAACATCGCGAGGTTCGTCAGGAACGGCGCGAACGGCCGCTTCAGCGTGAACCGGACGGTCCGGGGGTCGATCGCCTCCACCCGCTCGACATCGGCGAACTGGTCTCGCCAGTAGACGGGGGCTGCCGGGGCGTGGGGGTGGCCGGGATCCCTCTGCCTCTCGAAGGAGAAGACGACCGCCGCGGCGTCCACCGGTGTGCCGTCGTGGAACAGTGCCCTTTCGCGGAGCGCGAAGGTCCAGACGGTTCCCGTGGGGTCGACCTCCCATCCGGTCGCCAGGGCGGGCTCGACATCAACCCCCTCGCGCGTGTAGCGGACCAGCCCCTCGAAGAGGTTCTCCGTCACCAGGGCCGACTCCCCGTCGGTGATGTCCGCGGGGTCCAGCTTGGTCGAATCGCTTCCGCGGGCGAAACGGAGCGTCCTGCCCGGGACCCGGGTGCGGTCGAACAGGTACTGCCCCGTCGGGTGGAGGGAGAACCCCTCCACCTCGCGCCGGAAGGCGGCCGCCTGGATGCCGTGCGCGATCGGGATCAGCGGGGCGTCCTCCTCGATCTTGCGTTGCGCCCGCAGGTACAGGTTCCGGCGCTCCTCGCGCGTCCGGGCCACTTGGGCAGCGACCAGCCATCCCGTCACCTCCCCGTCCCGATAGAAGGAGATGTTCGACGCGGAGCCGACGATCGCCCCCTGGGCCCCCAGGAGGACGTACAGGAAGTTGTCCGGGTCCCCCGTGTCGCCGGTCCAGCCGAGGATCGCCAGGTCGTGCTCCCCGTTCTGGGTCATCTCGAAGTGCGAGGCGCGGTCGTGGTCGACGATCCGGATGCGGAACCCTGCCCGCTCCAGCTGCGACTTCAGGAGGATCGCCATCTTCTTCGGGTTCGGGAGGTACGGCCTCTCCGCGTCGAAGGTCCACAAGGTCAGCTCCCGCCCCCGCGTCCCGCCGCCGGGTGTCTCGGGGGCGGTTCCTGCCGTGTCGTCGCGCAGGAGCGCGGCGGCGATCGTCGCCCCACCGGCCAGCAACACGATCAGAAGGAGGGCGCGCGCCCGCACGGGGGACATGGTATCCCGGAAACGAGCGCGCCGCGGCAGGGCCGCGGCGCGCGGGGAAGTCAGGACACAGACTCGTCTACCGCCGGACCGAGAGGAACTCTCCGCTCACGCTATCCGGCCCCGATTCCTCACTCCCGATCCGGTCGAGGATCCCGGCGCCGCCCGCGCCGTTCGTGTCGGTCCACCAGACCGCCATGCGGCTACGGGTGGGGTTGAGCGCAGGCTCCTGGGAGGGGGCGCCGACCGCCCTGGTGAGCGGAAGCGCGTTGACATCGATGATATAGCCGTTTGCGATCGCCTCGGCTTCCGTCATGATCATGCCGGTGAAAAGCGGCCCATCCCCATCGAGATCCTGCGTCGCAAAGAACAACGGGTTCCCGTTCGCGTCGAGCACCTGCTCCGTGACGGTGGTCCTTCCCAACGTCAGAGCGCCGACAGTGCAGGCCGTGCCGGCGGCAACAAAGGAGATCACCCGATTGGCCCCGGTGGCTCTGTTACGAAGGGTCAGGCTGGAGGTGGCGACATCGAGCTGCCCGTAGATCACTCCCCTCGTGTCGCTCAGGTCGATCCGGCCCCCGATCAGGTCATGGGGGCTCACCTCGTTGCCTGTCTCCCCATACCACAGGACGTTGTTCCCGCCCTCCCCGGAGCCGTTGACCCGGACCTGGTTGATCGTGAAGTAGTCGGTCAGGCAGAGCCTAGTCTCCGCCGTATTCCCCGGCATCTCACTGTTGAACTCCCCCCCGGTGATCCTGGCGTTCGAGAACGGAAAGTATTTGCTGGGATCGGTGCTCAACGGGGCCTCCACGAGGATGCCCCGGCACGTGTTCAAGGCGACGGCTTGGCACCCCTCGTAGAACGTCCCCCGCCACGTCCCGCGGACGTCATCCTCCACGAACAGCTCCGCCGGATACGACATCGACGGCAGGAGCAGCAGCACCCCGAACAGCCACGGCTTCACGCTCGCACGGTTCATAGGGTCCCCCCCCCTGACTTAAGCGCAACCTCACAACCTAGAACGGCAGGAATGTAGCAGACACGCATGAAAATCGCAAGAATCGCAAGGCACTCGGACTACGCGACGGTTCTCGCAAGACGCGTGCCACGGGCGTCCGTTGCATCGTCGCCACAACAGCTTCCGCTTCGTGCGCTTGCGAGTGGTACGACACAGTGTTTGGCGCGCGCCAAGCGGTGTGTCTCCTGGCTGGTTACGCTCGCCTGTTCGTGTGCCGAGACTACGTCTTGCCGCCGGCCCCGACCGCCTCCGTGTCGGCGGCGGGGACGAAGACGAGCTCTTCCCCCTCGACGCGCACGAGGATGCGGGCGCTGTCCTTCATCTCCCCGCGGAGGATCTTCTCGGACAACGGATCCTCGAGCCGGTGCTCGATCTCCCGGCGCAGCGGCCTCGCCCCGAAGTCGTGGTGGTACCCCTTCTCAATCAGCAGCGTCCGGGCCTCCGGGGTGAGGATGAGCTCCATCCCGCGCTTGCGCAGCCTCTCCTGGACGGAGGCAAGCTCGATTTCGAGGATCGGGTCCAGGTCCGACTTCTCCAGGGGCTTGAAGACGATCACCTCGTCGAGGCGGTTGATGAACTCCGGCCGGAAGTGGTTCTCCATCTCCTTGCGCAGGGTCTCCTGCATCTTCTTGTAGTCGAGCTGGATGTCCCCCTGCTTGGAGAGGCCGAACTCCCCCTTCCCCTTGATGAGTTCCGACCCGATGTTCGAGGTCATGATCAGCACGGTGTTGCGGAAGTCGATGTGCCGCCCGAGCGAGTCAGTCAGGCGC
>JACQRN010000004.1 GCA_016206515.1 Planctomycetota bacterium
CCCAGGGAGATGCGCGATCGCCCGCCGCGCCTCTCGCCGGCGCGCTCGAGCCGCAGGAACGATACAAAGGCGCCCCGCTCCAGGAGCGCCATCGTCAGGGTTGTCGGGGACGAGTACCCCTGGGGCATGAGCGGGAGGCATGCCCGCGCGTAGTCCGCCCGGAGCGCGCGGAACCCAGAGGTGAGGTCGGGGATCGGGCGGCCGGACAGCCATCCGGCGACGCGGGCGAGAGCCCGATTCCCCAGGGAGCGCAGGAGCGAGGCGTGCGCCCATTCCGGGCGGGCGCCGACGACCATGTCGACCTCGGAGAGCGCCGCCAGGAGCCGGGGGATCTCGACCGGGGCGTGCTGCCCGTCGGCGTCCATCAGGACGAGGTAGGGCCTCTTCACGGCGCGGATCCCGCTCTTGAGCGCCGCGCCGTTCCCGGAGGCGAAGGGGTGGGCGAGGACCCTGGCGCCCGCGGCCTCGGCGGCCTTCGCGGTCCCGTCGGTCGAGCCGTCGTCGACAACGATCACCTCGACGCCGGGGACCGTGCGAAGCGTCTCGGCGACGATCGCCTCGATCGTCGCCTCCTCGTCCCGCGCGGGAATGATCACGGAGACGTCTTCGTGGCGGATGATGGCTATTCCCCCCGGAAGGCGAAGTCGACGACACGGGATCCCGCGACCGAGAAGCGCATCAGGTCGTCGAACCCCCGGATGCGCCGGGCGGTCTTGGCCCAGTACCGCGCTCGCAGGTAGAAGCGGCGGTAGGCCCGGCGGACCGACGACTCGAGGGTGTCGCGGTCGACCGAGGCGTAGAGGTGGTTGAACTCGCCGGTGGTGTGGAGGCGCGACAGGTCGGAGCGCGCGCCGTCCATGATAGAGGGGTCCTTCCGCGCGACCTCCTCGAACAGGGGCGTTCCCGGATACGGCGTGCAGATCCCGAAGGTGGCGGTGGTCGGGTCGAGCCGTTCGGCGAACCGGATCGTCGCCTCGATCGATCGCTCGTCGTCGCCGGGCATCCCGACCATGAAGTGGGCGTGCGTCTCAATCCCCTCCTCGGCGCACCCCCGGAACGCATCGACCGCCTCGGCGAGGGTCGCCCCCTTGCGCGCGGCGTCGAGGATCCCCTGGTCGCCGGACTCCACGCCGAACTTGATGACGCGGCACCCCGCCTCCTTCATGGCGCTGATCGTCTCGCGGTCGATCATGTCGACGCGCGCGTTGCAGATCCAGGTGAGATCCTTCTGCAACCCCTCCTGCACGATCGCGGAGCAGAGCGCGCGGACCTGGGGTCGGTGGATCGTGAACACCTCGTCGCGGAAATACACCTCGCGGAACCCCCGGTCGCGCAGGTGTCGCATCTCCGCCAGGACGTTCGGCGGGGTCCGGAACCGGACCTTCTCGCCGTAGAAGTAGGGGGCCGTGCAGTAGGAGCATTTCGCCGGGCATCCGCGCGAGGTGACCGTCGTCATGAACGGCGGCCTGCGCACGAGCGGGTTGAAGTAGTCGACCCCCTTTGGGAGCAGGTCGAGGTCCGGGCACGGCAGCTGGTCGAGCGGCTGGATCAAGGGGTACGGGGGGTTCTGGTGCGGTTCGCCGCTACCGTTTCGGAAGGCGATCCCGCGGACCTCTTTCCACGCCCCGTTCCCCGTTGCGCGCGCGCGCACGATGTCGCGCACGACGAACTCCGGCTCGCGCAGGACCGCGCAGTCGATCCCGTCGCGGGCCAGGGTGTGGCGCGGCATGAACGTCGCATGCGAGCCGAAGGCGACCGTCAGCCGGTCCGGCCGGTCCGCCTTGAGCGCGGCGAGGCATTTGGCGTCCTCGTCGACCGTCATCGTGGAGGTCTGGATGACGACGACGTCCGCGCCGGAGGCTCGCTGGCGCACCGTCTCGAGGTCCAGCCCCTCCGCCTGCGCGTCGAGGAACTCCGTGTCGTGCCCGTCTTGCCGTAGCACTGTCGCCGCCAGGAGTTGGAAGTACGGCGGCACCGTCCCGCCGCCGATCCTCTTCCCCTTGCACCAGCACCCGTACAGGACGTCCCGGACGACGTTGCGCGCGAAGGGGGAGGGGGGGGTGAGGACGAGGATCTTCATGCCAGGGGCATTCTACGCCGGATCCGTCGCGCGGGTGGGGATGGGGATCCGTCCCCTTTTCGTGGAAAATGCCACCGTGCCTCCACGCCCCGGTCACGAGGTCCGGTTCCTTCCCGCTCTGGGGCGCTTGGCGTATTACGGCGAGGCATCGACCCCAAGAACATGGCAGACGCACTGGGAGGTGGAGAGCTTCGATGTGGCGCGGTCGCTCGCCTTTGCGGCGACGGACCGGTACACGCGCTCGCTTGTGGACTCGTTCCTTCCGTCTCCGCGCGATGCGGTGCTCGAGGCGGGGTGCGGGATCGGCGGGCATGTCCACGCCCTGCGGGGCCGGGGTTTGCGCGTCGCGGGGGTGGATTGGTCGTTTGCGACCCTGGCCCGGACGCGCCGGACGGCGCCGGACCTCCCCCTCTGTGCCGGAGACGTCCGGACTCTCCCCTTCCGCGACGGCGCGTTCGGGTTGGTCCTCTCCTTCGGCGTGATCGAGCATTTCCCAGAAGGGTTTGCGGCGCCCCTGCGCGAGTCGGCGCGCGTCCTGCGCCCCGGCGGGCGCCTGGCCGTGACGTTCCCGGCTCTCAACCCTCTCCGGCGGCTCCGGATCCGACTCGGACGCTACCCGGAGGGGGAACCCACGGACGACCGGCCTCTCTACCAGTACGTGCTCGATCCCCCGGAGGTCGTCCGCGCCGCGGAGGGGATCGGGTTCCGCCTTCTGCGCGCGCGAGGGCGCAACGGGCTCAAGGGGATCCGGGAGGACGTTGCGTTCCTGCGTCCCCTGGCCGACCGGCTCGTGTCGTCACGTAGCACGTTCCTGCCATTCCGCGCGGTCAAACACCTCCTCGATCTTCTCCTGGCGCCGGTCTGCGGCCACATGGCGGAGCTAGTCTTCGAACGGTAGGGCGGGCTTCATGCCCGCCCGGGCGGTGGTGAACCGCGACGACGCGAGTGCCCAGACGTGCGGGTCATTGTGATATGGAATCGTCCGGTCCAGGGGTGTGCCGCAAGGCGTAGAGAGAGCTTCGGGTGTCGGACGTGGCGTTCTTTGCGCCCGCCGTGGTGAGCAGCGTGTACCCGGAGGGATGGAATACGACGCAGCCCTCGTCGAGGAGGGCGTAGAAGCGCCTCGCCCGGTCTGCGTATGCGCGGCAGAAGAAGACGTGTGTGAATCCGTTGTCCCGCAGGTACGCGTCGAACGTTGCCTGGGTTCCGATCGATGCATAGGGGACGCCGCCGTAGAAATCCGTTGCGTTGACGCAGTCGTGATCCAGGAGCGAGACGCGTTCCTCGACGAAGAACACCTTTGTCCTGCGTCCGTCCGCGGTCCGCGGGGGAAGGGCGTTCAGGGTCTCCAGCACGGGCGCGAAGGCGAGCTGCTGGGCCAGCGACCTGGACGGACCGTCGCCCGCGAGCAGGTACGGCAACAGGCGGCCGGCCCGGCGGACCTGGAAGAAGAGCGACGCGGCGACGAGCGTTCCCACCGACACCCAGGCTGCGGTGCGCAGCCGGGGTCGCCGGGCGATGAGGTCCGCCAGCCAGAGCCCGCCCGCGACCGCCCCCAGCGGGATGAACAGCAGGCCCCAGCGACCCAGGGTGGCGGCCCGGATCGGCATCGCGCAGTAGAGCAGCGTCCACGACGCAAGCCACGCGGCATGGAGTCTCGCCGCGATGTCCTGGCGCCTCGGCGAAGGCCAGCACGCCACAAGCAGCGGGACGTACCAGGGGCAGCGGATCGATGCGTCGCGCAGGAGTCCCCATGCCGAGGCAGCGTCCAGGTTCCTGAACAGGTGCACGCGGTGGATCATCTCGTGGAACCCGTGTGCGCCCTGCGCGGCGTGGGCCTGCAGGGCGAGGAGACACGCCGGTTGCGGCAGCGCCATGGAGAGGAATGCCGCGGCCAACCCTCCCGCGTCGCGCCAGCGGATGCGGCCCCGCCGGGTGTCCGTGCCGAGCGCGAACAGCCAGACGGTCGCGGGGAACCAGGCGGTCTGCTTGATTCCGACCGCGAACCCCATCAGCGCCGCGCCCAGTGCAAGCGTGCGGAGGTCGCCCGTGTCGCGGCTGCGGAAGAGGAGGTGGAAGCCGAGCAGCACGTACAGACCCAGCGCGATCTCGATTTCACCATCGAGCATGTAATCGCTGAGGGTCGAGGTGGCCAGCAACAGGGCGTACGTCCAGTTTCGCGCGCGCGCGCCTCCGGCCTCGCGCGCGATCCGCCCGGCCCACGTGATGGCGAGCAGCGTCAGGGTGAAGTTGATCCAGTCGGCGCAGGTCTCCCCGCCGAGGAGGAATCCGGCCGCCTGCAGCATCTGGATCCCCTTGAGGTAGGTGTGGTCGGACAAATCATGCCGCACGGCAAGTTTCCCCTCCCGTGCGTACGTCTTGGCGAGGGCGAAATGGTATTGCGCCGTGACCAGGGAACGCGTGGGAAGCAGGCTGCGGGCGAAACCGGTTGCGCACAGGATTGCGATGCAGCACCAGAGGGCCTTGGTGTCGGTCCCGGCGCGGTCCATGTCGCATCGCGCGACGGGGTTGTCGCGGAGCGCCCGGGCAAGCGGGCGAACACCCATGCAGGTGGCGATCCCCAGAAGGGGGGCGAGGACGAAGAGCTTGAGGGCGCCGCCGACGGCCGCGAGTAGGACGGCATGGGAGAGGACGGCGAGCCCGAGCGCGAGGGCGTACGGCCGGCAGGCCGTTTCCGGTAGGCGCAGGAGGCGGCCGACCGCATACCCGATGGACCACGCACCGGTCAGGAGAAGGGCGAACGCGGGGAGATGGAGGATTTCGAGCCAAGCCATACGGGGTCACGCCATCCTATGCGTGCCACGTCTGCGCAGGGGAATCCAGAGCGCCAGGGTCAGCAGCGACGCCAGGAC
>JACQRN010000094.1 GCA_016206515.1 Planctomycetota bacterium
CCGCGGACCGAGGGATCTCTGTTGGACGATCGATCGATGAACATAGGTCCCTCGTCGCTCGGGCGCAACTTGCTGGCTCCTCGGGACGACATGGGGACGACATCGTCGCGTTCGAGGATCCACGGCCGCCGCAAGGGGGCGAGCCCCTCCCGAACATCGATCCGCGCGTCGACATCCGTGTACGGCCCGCTCGTGTCGTAGAGGACGTGCGTGTGCCCCCCGGCGAGCGCGACCTCGCGCATCGGCACCCGCAGGTCCGCGCGGCTGCCGGGGACGTGGATCTTGCGCGACCCGGCGATCGGGCCGGTCGTGATCCGCCCGTGGTGCCGAGGCACACGGGACGGCCTTCGCACCGGCTTCACGCGCCGCTTTGCCATCGCCACTCCCCCTATTCTCCGAACAATCCTTCCAAGTGCTCCCCGAACCGGCCGGCGACGATGCTGGCGGCCTTGGCGGTCGACTCGCGCGCGGCCTCGGCGGGCTCGATCCGGCCGGACTTCGTCTCGTCGGACCCCTCGAGGGCGGAGGTGTAGAGGACCGTCCCGCGCGTGAGATCCAGAAGCACTAGGTCCGCCGAGGCGCGGTAGAAGTGGACGACGCGGCCGCCGAGGCGGCTCTGCGACTGCTCGCGGGCGCCGATGCGGCACAGCAGGAGAACGTCCAGACCGGTCCTCTCGCGCAGCGACGCGACCGGCGTCTCGCGCGCCTGGGCGTAGGCGAGGTTCCCCAGCGCGCCCGCCGCGTCCGTCAGGCGCAGGCCGTGCCCCCCCAGCACGCCGGTCAGGGCGGACTGGACGGCGGAGGGATCGCCCGGCGCCCCGTCGGACTCGGCCCAGCAGCGGACCCCGAACCGGATCGTCCGCAGGGACTCCCCCGCCTCTCGCTCGAGGGAAACCAGCTCGTCGCCCAGCCCCGACCCGGCCGGGGCGCCGGCGAGCACGGCGCGGTCGATCGCCAGGGCGTTCGCCTCGGCCAGGAGCGAGCGCGAAGCGGCCATCTTCTCGAGCGCCTCCCAGGAAGCCCCCTCGGCGAGCCGCGCGCGGCCGTCGGCGACCGACTGCGAGGCGCGCGTGCGGGCGTCGGCGATCCGCGCGTCGAGGAGCGCCGCCGCCGCCGCGCGGTCGAGCACGCAGAGCGAGTAGACCCGCCCCGTGCGCGCGTCGATGTGCCGTTCCGGAATCCGGCTCCCCTCCAGGAACGCGCTCACTCGGGAGACCGTGTCCTCGGAGAACCCCTGCGTCGAGACGACCGACTGGTGCTCCCCGAACAGAGCCTGCCTCTCCTCCATCACCGAGCGCGTCTCGGACTCGATCCGGACCCGGACCGTCTTGAACATCTCGGCGCGCGCCGCGTCGTCGCTGCGTGGGAATGCGCTCGCGTCCGTCCCGGTCGCGGTCCCGACCCCGACGAGGAAACGCCGCTCTGGAAACCGCGCGTCGCTTCCCGTGGCGATCCACCCGGGCGCGGCGGCGGGAGCCTCTCCACCGCCCCCCCCGCCCGGCATCGGACTGCAGGAGGGGAGGAGGACGAGGGAGAGGAGACGCAGGGCGTGTCTCAATCCCCGCGCCTCGTGTCGTCCCGAGGAGCCATCCACCTGCGCCCCAGCGACGAGGGACCTCTGTTCCACGGCGAGGAGACAAACAGAGATCCCTCGGTCCGCGGAAACCTCGCGGCCCTCGGGACGACAGGGGGCGCCGAGACCGGTCCTGCGAAAGCGATCCGCTTGCCTCACTCCGCCCTCGCGACCACCCGGTCGAGCCCCGCGGTGTTGTCGAGGTACCGGTTGTCGGCGGACAGTTCGAAGGCGCGTTGGAACGCCTCCCGCGCGCGGTCGGGGTGCTGGAGCGCCTCGTGGCAGATCCCGACCGCGTTCCACGCGGTCGGGTCGTCGGGCCTCTCCGTGCGCGTCACCTCGAACATCCGCAGGGCGTCGGACCACTGCGAGCGCTTGGCGTACTCGAACCCCTGCGCCGCCGCGTCCCCCTTCGGCTTCGGGAAGAACCTCCGACGCTCCGCCGGGTGCGGGGCGATCTGCCGCACGAAGGCGTCGACCCCCTGCGTCAGGAGATCCTGCACGATCTGCCTCCCCGGCGGGATCCGGCCGCGGGATGCGGCCTCGACCCTCTGCGAGAAGGCGCGCGGCTCCGTGCAGGAGGCGAGCACCCGCGCGGTCTCCACGCCGACCAGCCTGGCGTGGAGGGTGACGGAGACCTCCACGGTCACATAGTTGACGTAGACGATCTCCTCGCGCATGACGGGGATCTCGGTCGTATACGGCTGTCCGTCCCAGCCGGTGCGGGTCACGACCTGCCTCTGGCCGGTGTCGACCTGCACCTTATGAGCCTCCTGCGAGGGGGTCTCCCGGTGGTCCCCCACGACGCTGCCGTACACCATCGCATCCACGCCGAGCAGGTTCCCCACCTGCACGGCGGTCTGGTCGTTGACGACCCCCTCGAGCTGCATCGCCTGCTCGCGGAGGATCCGCTCGATCTGCGAGCGCTCGACCACCTCGAACACGCCCCCCTGCGAGAGCTGCGCCACCGCGAGGTCCGTGGCGGCGCGCCCCGCCTCCCGGATCGACCCCGCGTCGCAGTCGAACGGCGCCACCGCGACGCGCCGGATGTCGCCGACGTCGGTCCCGGCGCGCTCGGTGACGGAGAAACGGATCGTCGGCGTCCCGCACCCCGCTCCGAGGGCGGCGATCAGGAGCACTACGGGGATGCTGCGGGAGCCGTTCACGATCCGATTTCCTGCCGCCCCGGCTCCGCTACCCTCCGACGCCGCGCCCGCCGCGCGGTCGGCCACCCTTGTCCGGATCCGTGTTCCCCCCGCCCGCCGCATCGCGGAACCGGTTGCGGGAGCGCTCGATCGCGCCGTCGAGCCGGTCGAGCGCCTGCTCGCGGTTCCGGCTGATCCTCTGCTGCACCACCTGCGACATCTGCTGCGCCATCTGGTCGGCGAGCGCCGTCATCGACAGCTTCGCGATGGCATGGCAGGTCCCGTTCGACGCGGTGTACCGGTCGATGATGCGGCACCCGACGAGGGTCTGGTCGGTGATCGTCCGCCCGGTCGCGCGGATCGCCTGCTCCTCGGCGCTGTCGGAGATGAAGTCCGCGATGCTCTGCATGTAGTCCTCCGTCATCGCCGTGACCTGCGTCTCCAACTGGCGGGAGACGTCCGTCCGCGCCCGCTCGTCGGCCGTCTGCCGGGCGAGCGCCTCGTTCCGCACGCCGGAGACCGTCCCGAGCCCATAGAAGAACTCCCCGCTGTCCGGGAACGCCTCGCCCCCCATCCGGACCCACGCCGGGGAGCCGTCGGGCCCGGGCGCCGCCGGATCCTCCTTCTTGCCGCCGCACCCCGCCAGGATCACCACGCACAGGACCGCCACCTTGCCGTACCGGATCATCGGCTCCCCCTTTCCGTTCCGACCGCAGGACCCCATTTCCATCCCCACACTTCCGCGGGGGACGGAATGGTACCCCGAAATCCGCCGGGCAAGCACGTTTCGGACAGGCAGGATTGGACGTCCGCCCACCGGATCCCGACAATCCTCCCCGTGACCACCCCGCGTCCCCTGGGCCCCGGCGCGCCGGGCGTCTTCCCCGTCGGGTTCGGCGGGATGCCCCTGTCGACCCGGATGCGCCCGGATGAACAGCAGGCGATCCGGACGATCCACGCCGCGATCGAGGCGGGCGCGCAGTTGATCGACACCGCCGACGTCTACTGCCTCGACGACAAGGACC
>JACQRN010000087.1 GCA_016206515.1 Planctomycetota bacterium
GTTCCGGCCACTGCGTCTCTCGCGCGGGGCGCGTGCTCGATCGGCGCTCCACCTCCACCAGGATCGCCTCCGCCTCCGCGACGCATTCGGGGTCGCCTCGCATCGCCGATCGCGCCAGACGCTCCGCCTCCTCGTACGCCCCTGCGAGCAGGGCCTCCCGCGCGCCGTCCAGGGCCGAGGCGGCCTCGGCGCGCTGCATGCGCGCCTGGAGATCCGCGCGACGATCCTCCGCGCCCGCCTCCGTCCGGTCGTCGGCCGACGCTCCCGCGACGGCCAGCAGAAGCATCCCCCCGATGCGCATCCCCGTGCCGATCCGTCCGTGTCGTCGTGGCATCATCCCGGCCCCCCTCCTGCGCGCAACACCCGCCGCATCCGCCGATCCTTCAGCACCCTCTTTCATCCCCCACGCGCCCATTCTATTCGGTTCCGGGCGCACCACCCCGCTCCGCCTCGTCCAGCACCCCCTCCAGAAGCCGGGCCCCCGCATGCGACGGTTCGGCCCGCAGGATCCCGGCCAGAAGGGTGCGCGCCTCCCGGGCCCCCTCCGGCGTCCCGCCCGCGACCCGCATCCTGGCCAGGTGAACCATCGCCTGCAGGGACCCGGGCGAACGGGCGAGCGCCTCGCGAAGATCCCGCTCGGCCTCCTCCCGGCGTCCCCTCTCGAACAGGAGAATCCCCCGCAGGAGATACGCCTCCGCCCCGGCGCCCCCCTCGACCGCGCGGTCGTAGTCGTCGAGCGCCGACTGCCACTCCCCGCGCATCTGGCGGGCCGCAGCGCGGGTCAGGTATCCGTCCGGCTGGGGCTTCCCGTACCGGAAGGCGAGGACGAGGTCCGCCAGCGCACCCTCGGCGTCCGCCTCCCGGAGGCGCAGCGCGGCACGCCCGCTGTACGCCGGGGCGTACCCCGCGTCGAGGCGGATCGCCTGGGCGTAGTCGACGGCCGCCTCCTCGATCCGACCCATCCGCAAAAAGAGCCCCGCGCGGTTGGTGCGGTGCACCGGCCACTCGCCGTCCAGCGCGATGGCCCAACCGATGTCGCGCAGGGCGCCCTCAAGGTCCCCCGCGTCGCGCCGACGCTGCGCGCGGAAGTTGAGGATCTCCGCCAGGAGCGCGCGCTCCCCCACGCGGCGGAAGTAGGGGGACGCATGCCGGCTGATCTCGTTTGGCTCCCAGATCCGCTCGTACGCCTCGCGCGTCATCGCCTGCCCGCGCGCCGTCGACTCGAAGTACCGCGCCTCCCCGCGCCCGCCGGGGATCTCGAGGAAGAAATGCCCCGGGAACCGGCACCCGTGCACCCGGACGCCGGAACGTTCCGCCACGCAGGCGGCGAGCGCGCTCAACCCGACGCAGTTGCCCGAGCGCTCCTCCAGGACCTCGCCGAGCAGGACCGGCGGGGCCCCGGGACGAGCGCGCACATCCCGGAATCCACCCTCCCCGAAGAGGACCTCCCGCAGGGAGGAGGCGACCGCCCCGGCGTCGGGGCGTGCGGACCCGATCGACGCGCGCATCGCATCCCCCAGACGCAGGATCTCGGCTTCCAGCGCGGCGACGTCCGCGCCGGGAGAGGCCCCGTCCTCCACCAGCAGGAGCATCTCCAGCAGGGGCAGGTCGTCCCCCCCTGCCTCCAGCGCCTTCCGGATCGACTCGCCCAGCCGGCGGTCCGCCTCGTCCGAGACCGCGGCGACGGCGACGGCGTGCGGCGTGACGCGTGCCGGGCCGCGCCCCGCCTCCATCCGCGCCTCCTGGCCGCTCCGGCGCCACCAATCGAGCCATTCCGCGGGGCCCCTCTCGAACCCCTCCCCCGTGACCGCGGCCAGGGAACGCCCTGCCTCCTTGCGGATGTACCCCTCCGGATCCACGAGGAGGGACGCGAGGACGGCCATCCCCTCCCGGTCGCGCGACTCGGCGATCGCCTGCGCCGCGCCGAAACGGATCACCGGGTTCGCGTCGCGGGCGAGATCCAGGATCGCACCGCGCGCCGCCTCGGCGCCCCCCGCGCGGTAGAGCGTCCGCGCGGCGCGCAGCCGCACGGCCGGCTCCACGGTCGGCGCCAGGAGCGCCTCGAGGTCGCAGCGCGCCTGCGCATCCCCCGCGGCGAGGCGGATCTCGGCCAGGCGGGCGCGCACGGTGGGATCGGGACTCCTGTCGAGGACGACGGCGTACCGCTCCATGACCTCCCCGCCCAGCAGCCGGAGCACCGGCCCGGCACGGACCTGGGCGGCGGGCGTGGCCTGGGCGAGGGCGCCGAGCAGGGCATC
This sequence comes from Planctomycetota bacterium, assembly GCA_016206515.1. Taxonomy (GTDB): domain Bacteria; phylum Planctomycetota; class SBBH01; order SBBH01; family JACQRN01; genus JACQRN01. The sequence goes on from JACQRN010000087.1 coordinate 2,259, forward strand.
CAGGTTCCCCTCGTTCCGGTACACCGGAAGGTAGCGGTAGTAGACCTCGAGGGTCAGGACCGAGATCGACGTGGCGTACACCCGTCCGGCGTGGGAGGCATCGATGCCGATCGGGTCCCACGACCCCCGGGTGTGCCCGTCCGTCCTCTGGCGGGAGACCAGCATGTCCCGCACCAGGGGGTTCCATTTCGACCACGCCTCCCCACCCTGCTGGTAGAGGGCGAGCGTCGTGTAGTACCAGGAGTAGTACATGTTCCGGTCCCCGCCGCTCTGCGCGGCGCCGCGGGCGGTCGCCTCCCAGTCCGGGGGGCACCCCAGCAGGACCTGGGAGGAACGCAGCACGCCGTCCGACCGCGGATCCCAACCGAGGAAGAGCTTGGACGCCAGGCCGGCGCCCGTGACGCCGCAGGTGCGCGTGCCCGAGCCGGGGGAACGGTCCGCGTATTCCATCCACCCGTCCGCGCCCGTCGAGCGATCCAGGTAGGCGACCGCGCGCAACAGGGGCTCCGCGGGGACGTCGATCCCCGCGGCCAGGCACGATTTCATCGCCATCACCTGCCACCCCGCCACGGACAGGTCGCTCCGCCCCGTCGGGCGGTCCGGCTCGTAGTCCCATCCGCCGCCCGTCTGCTGCGAGCGGAGGATCGCCTCGAGCCCCTTGCGCGCGGCGGCGCCGTATCGTGCGTCGCGGCTCAAGCCGTGCAACTCCGCGAGGGCAAGCGTGCAGATCCCCTGTCCGTACATCTCCCCGCGGGCGCTCGTGCCGTAGGCGGCGAGGCTCGCGTCGAACACGCCGTCCTCCCTCTGGATCGATACGAGGTAGTCCGCCCCCCGCCGGACCACGTCGCAGTGGGTCCCCGTCCGGTGCGTGTCTCCCCGACCCAAGAAGGCGAGCAGGGCGAGGCCGGATACGCCCGCGCGATGCGCCTGGGCCCCCGCTGCGGCCGCTCCCGTGCAGGCCGCCCTCCCCGGGCAATGGGAGGCGAAACCGCAAGGAGACCAGGAACCGTCACGGTCCTGATGCCGGGTGAGCCACGCGAGCCCCTGGCTCACGGCGTTCTCGGACTCGCGGTTCCCGCCGCCCGAGCGCACGGCCTCCCCGCGCGCGGCATCCTCGCCACGAACGGAGAAGGCGTTGTGCCCCGAGGATGCCTCCGCCGCCGGGGGACGTTCGCCCCCGACCACGGGCGGCGCGGCGACCTCGGTCGCGGAGGGCGACTCGACGGCGAACGCCAAGTCGGGTGCCGGCTCGATCCGGTCATCGAAGGCGGTCGCGGACGGGAGAGTTTCCTCCACGGGATCCACGGTGGGGACCGGGTCCGGCGGAAGTTCGACCGCAACCTCCTCCTCCCCGGGAAGCGGCGTGTCATCGCGGTCGTCCGCCTCGATCCAGTCCGGGGCCATGGAGATGCGGACCGGCACCTCCGCCTCCCCGCCCACATACCCGACGTAGAACAGGCTCGCGACAAGGAGGACGATCGCGTGCGCCGCCAGGGATGCCGCGCCGCAGTAGAGCTCCCACACGCGGCGCCGGCGCCGGACCGATTCCCGCTGGCGTTCGATCCGTGCGACCTGCTCGGCCGTCAGCCGGATCTCGTGCGGGGCCCGCCCCATCGGGGTGCGCCCCATGATCGAACGCAGGTGCGCCGCAAGACTCTCCTTGTCCGCAAGCGCCATGGCGGGGATCGACAGTCGGCGGCGGGGCCGCAAGATCCCCTTCGCCATCCCGTCCTTCAGGGTGCGAAGATCATCCCTACGAGGGCGTCCCCGCTTCATGGCGGACAAGATCGCAAACCGGATGCCGTGCCTCGAACTGCTCAATTCGTAACCCCCAACGGCAGAATAACTTATGATTTAGCGCGGTCAACTTTTACGCGGGACGCTCCTGTGTCAACCGGAGCAACACAAGATCGTGCTACAGTTCACCTTACCGCGATGCCGGAAACACACGGTGTCCCAGGAACGGAAGATCCGGCCCGTTCCGGGACGTATCGCGGGTACCCCTTGGATCCGTTCCAACGGGACGCGATCGACGCGATCGCGCGAGGGGAATCCGTGATCGTCTGCGCGCCGACCGGCGCCGGGAAGACGTTGATCGCGGAGTACGCGGTCGAACGTGCCCTGGCGGCGGGCGAACGCGTCATCTATACGGCCCCGATCAAGGCCTTGAGCAACCAGAAGTTCCGCGACTTCACGGCAAGGTTCCCCGGGCGCACCGGCATCCTCACCGGGGACGTATCCATCCGCCCCGAAGCCCCCCTGGTCATCATGACGACCGAGATCTACCGGAACCGCCTGCTGGAGGACCCGGACCGGACCTTCGCCCAGACGATCATCTTCGACGAGATCCACTACCTAAGCGACCAGGAACGGGGAACCGTCTGGGAGGAGAGCCTCATCTTCACCCCGCCCGGGGCGAGGATCCTCTGCTTGAGCGCGACGATCCCGAACCTCGACCCGTTTCACGGATGGCTGCGGGCGCTGCGCGACGAGCCGGTCCGCGCGGTGGCGACCGACGTGCGCCCGGTCCCTTTGCGGCAGTTCCTGTTCCTCAAGGGGATCGGCGCGGTCTCCTGGGAGGCTGTCGGACGCGGGTTCTCCCACATCCCGGAACGGATCGGCCGAAACGCGGCGACCGTCCGCCTCCTGCGGGAAGTGGCGGACAAGGGGCACCTCCCCTGCCTCCACTTCGCCTTCAGCCGCCGCCGCTGCGAGGATGTCGCACAGACCGCCGCGCAGGTCGCCCCGGTCGATCCGGGCCGCGCACGCGCGCTGTCGCGCCTGTACCGGCGCCTGGTGCGGCGGTACGACCTGGGCGACCACGCCGAGGCGGTCCGGATGGGACGGCTCGTCGAGCGGGGGGCCGCCTACCACCACGCGGGGCTCCTGCCGTCGCTCAAGGAGATCGTGGAGCGGTGCTTCACGACCGGGGCGCTCCCGTGGCTCGCCGCGACCGAGACGTTCGCGATGGGGATCAACATGCCCGCCGCGACCGTCATTTTCGACGAGGTCACCCGGTACAACGGGGTCTCGGTCGAGTTCCTCTCCCCGCGCGACTACCAACAGATGTCGGGACGCGCCGGGCGCCGAGGCATGGACACCGAGGGGCACGTCTGGGTCCAGGTCGACCCGCGCGACGCCGACCCCGCGCCGCTGCGACGCGCGCTCCTGGGCCCCCCGGAGCCGATTGTCAGCCGCCTGAACCTCGGCTACGCGACGCTCCTGGAACTGCGCCAGAGGCACGGGGAAGCCGCCGAGGAGGTGATCGGTCGCTCCTTCGCGGTCTTCTGCCACCACACGGGCAAGGGAGGATCGAGGCCCGATCCGTGGCGCGCCGAGATGGCCGCACGGACGCGCGTCCTGCGGGAACTGGGGTACCTGCAGGGGGAGTCCCTCACGCCCAAGGCGCTCTTCGCGTTGCGCGTCAGCGGGCACGA
>JACQRN010000096.1 GCA_016206515.1 Planctomycetota bacterium
CGTGGGGTGCGCCGAAGCGAGCATGCGACGAGCGGCTCCGCCGCGAGGAGCAGACGCAAAACGCGGGGACAGGACGTCCGGCGCAGCGCCGCTACGCGGCGCAGGGGGGCACCGCCTGCGGCGGCGCCCATGCGCCGGAGAGATAGATCGGGGGGTGCGGCAACCCCGTCCGCACCCCCCGGGCCCCCCGGGCCAGACTCCGTCGTCGTCCGTGTCGACACGTTCCGCGCGCAGGGATGCGCGCGGCCGCGCAGCGCAGGCGCCGGGTCCCCACGCGCATGCGATCCGGCTGCGAGCGCGTGGGGTGCGCCGAAGCGAGCATGCGACGAGCGGCTCCGCCGCGAGGAGCAGACGCAAAACGCGGGGACAGGACGTCCCCGCGTTTTGCAGTTCTAACTAGAAAACTCCCTGAACTTGTAGAGCTGGTACACGAGCATGAACACCGCGAACATCGTCTTGAGCAGGAACAACGTCCGGATCACCCCCCGCCGGTACCGCTCGCGCTCGTCGGCGGTGGCGATGACGCGGGTCGGGGCGACGCGCTCGAGGATCGCGTTGATGTCACGGCACGGCTCCTCGACCCGCGAGGCGATCCAGGCGCCGACCGTCAGGCCCAGGTACAGGAGGATCCCCACCAGCGGCAGGAACATGAACCCCTGCGCCTGCTGGCGGAACACCTCCTCCGGGTTCTCGTCGACCTGGGGACGGTCCTCATACAGCTGTGGGAAGACGTAGAAGAGCGTGAGGAAGAAGCAGGCGGAGACGGCCGCCAGGGGGATCAGCTCCAGGGCCAGGGTGCGCCGGGACACGCGGCGGGATGGCCGCTAGGCCGCGCCGAACTTCGCGAGCGCCTCGTTGAGGGTGGCGACCACATGGAAAACCCTCGTGAGCCCCAGCAGGTCGAACACCTCCCGGACGTTCGGGCTGGGGGAGAGCAGCACGATGTCCCCCTGCTTCTCCTTCGCCTTGCCGATGGCGCCGATGAAGACGCCCGCGCCGGCGCTGGAGATGTACCCCACCTTGTCGAGTTTCGCGATCAGGCGGTGCTTGCCCCCCTTGAAGCACGCCTCGATCGCGTCGTCGAGCTGCTCGAAGGTGTGCGCATCGAGGTACCCCTGGACGTCCAGGAGCACCACCCCCCCCGCCAGATCCTTCTTCGTTAGGCCGAAATCCGCCATGCGTCCCCTCCGCCTAGCCTCACAGGTATTTGACCATCTTCAGCTCGTTCCGCAGCCCCTCGCGGAACGAGTACTCCACCTCGTCCATGACCTGGCGCATCAGGAACACCCCAAGCCCCGAGCGCTTCCCCTCCCGCAGGTGCTCGTCGAGGTCCGGGTCGGCGACCCCATCGGGGTGGAACGAATGCCCCGAATCGCGGATGACCACCTGGAACCGCCCCGGGGAGATCTCGATCAGCAGGTCGATCGACCCGGTGCGGTCGGACTCGTACCCGTGTTCGATGATGTTGGCGACCGCCTCGTCGATCGCCAGGGAGATCCGGTTCTCGATCCCCGAGTTGACGGCCCCGGCGTGCAGCGACTCGCGCACGAAATCTCGCACGACCTGGAGCTGGTCGGTCCGGTTCGTGATGGTCAGGCTGCGCTGGGTCGGTCGGACCTGCATGGTCTAGAGCACCCGCAAGGCGACGATCGTGATGTCGTCGTGCTGCGGCGCGTTCCCCTTGTGTGCGTCCAGTTCCTTCACGAGCCCCTCCACGAACGCGGCGGCAGGCCGCCCGGCGTTCGCACTACAGTATCTGAAAAACCGCTCGTTGCCGTACTCTTCCTGCTTCGCGTTCATCGCCTCCACGACCCCGTCGGTGTAGGCGACCACGACGTCCCCGCCCTGCAGCGCGACGCGGGTCTCCGCGATCGTCGAGTTGAACAGGGGCCCCTTGTCGAACCCGACGGCGATCCCGCTCGGGTTGATCTTGTGGACCTTTCCAGCGCGCACGAAGGCGAGCGGGTTGTGCCCGGCGGAGGAGACCAGCAGTTCCTTTTTCGCGACCTGCAGGATCAGGTAGAGGACCGTCACGAAGCTCCCCGGGCGCAGGTCCCGCGCGATCGTCGCGTTGGCCAGCGCCAGGGTGTCCTTCGTCGAGCGGCTGCCGGTGGCGTACGAGCGCAGGACGCTGCGCGCCATCGCCATGACCATCGACCCCTGCACCCCCTTCCCCGAGACGTCCGCCACCGCGATCCCGAGATGCTCGGAGTCGAGCGCGATGAAATCGTAGTAGTCCCCCCCGACCACCTTCGCGGAGCGATAGAACGGCGCCAGCTCCATGCCAGGCAGTTGCGGCACGCGCTGCGGGAGAAGGGACGCCTGGATGTCGCGCCCGAGCTCCAGATCCCGCTCGACGGACCGCTGCTCGACTTCCGCCACGTGGGCGGCGCGCAGGTCGTGCGTCATCCGGTTGAAGGCGCGCGCCAGGAGCCCGATCTCGTCGCGGCTGTGGGACGTCGTGCGGTGGTCGAGCCTTCCCTGACTGACGACCTGCATGTCGTGGACGAGCACCTGGATCGGCCGTGTCACCAGCTGCGACAGTCCCACGGCGACGCCGCTGCCGAGAAGGAAGGAGAGGACCACCGCGAGCACGGTCGTGTTCGTGAGGCGCTTGCGGACCTGCTCGATCCGGTCGGCGCGCAGGACGAGCCGGATCGCCCCGCTACGGTCGGCGCGCTCGGCGCGGAACTCGCGCGCGGCGATCCCCTGGAACCCACCCCCCGTGCAGGCGCGGTCGGTGATCCGAACCTCGCCGATCTGCCGCTCGCGGGAAGGGGCGTCCATCTTGAACGCGTCCCCGGGCGCGGAGGCGACTTCCAGGTGCCCCTCCGCATCCTCGACCAGCAGACAGAGGATCTGCCCGCGCTGGGCCGGATCCTCCGCGAGCCCTTTCAGGAACGCCGAGACGTTCTGGGTCGCCTGGGCGCGCTCGGAGGCCCAGAACGCCGACGGCTGGTGCAGGAGTTCCCCGAGGAGGGCCGCCCCGCGCAGGTCGATCTGCTCCTCCACGAGCGCCAGGCACTGTCGCGACACCACGGAGGCGACCGCCGCGACCGCCACGACAAGGGTCCCTACGATCAGGAGGGAGAACTTCGTCGCCAGGCCGAGCCCCCGGCCCCCCTCCATTTCGGAGGCGACCGAATGTCCCTCGACGCGCGAACCGGTCTTCGCCCGCGGTGCCGTCCGCGAGGCGGTCCCCACCCCACGCACGGCGCTGCGGCGGACGGTCTCCCCTACTCCGGTCGTGCGTCGCACCACGGCGTGGACTCGCTACCCCCGGCCCCAGGCGCACAGGAACGCCTGCAGGGAGATATTCGCGAACGCCCCCGCCAGGAGGTCGTCCGCCACGATCCCTACCCCGCGCGGGAGATTCTGCATACGATCGATGGGATACGGCTTCACGATATCAAAAAGGCGGAACAGGACAAACCCCGCCAGGGCGGCTGGGAGCCCTGCGTCAGCGCCGATCCCGAGCATCGTAACCCCCATCCCCGCGACCTCATCCAGGACCACCTCGGGCGGGTCCTCGGTCCCGAACCGCCGCGCCGCCCACCCTCCCCAGGCGATGACCCCGAGCGTGGCGGGGAGGGCAAGCGCGACGGCGATCCAGACCGGGACGCCCGTCTGCGCGCACGCGATCCATGCCGCCGCCACCGGGAGCGTTCCGAGCGTCCCCTTTCCCCGCGGGAGGAGGCCGAGGCCGAAGACCGTCATGCCCAGCAGGCGGAGGCGGTTCACTTCCCCCGCCGCAGGTAGGGCACGCAGGAGACGAGCGTCAACGCGACCATCGCGGGGAGCAGGAACTTCATCAGGAGGTCGATCTGCCCCTGGGCGAAGAGCAGGGGGCGCGCCAGAAGCAGGGCGCAGGAGATGAACTGCACGGTCGCCTTCGCCTTCCCCAGCCCCCGCGCGCCGAACGGCGTGCCGCGCGTCTCGAGGATCCCCCGCAGGGACATCATCGCCAGCTCCCGCGCGACCACGAGCGCCGTCATCCACGGGGCGAACCCCGTCGCCTCCGCGAGCGTCGCGTCGTCCAGGAGGATGACCAGCACCCCGCAGACGAGGATCTTGTCCGCCGCGGGGTCGGCGATCCGGCCGAAGGCGGTTGCGGCCCCCAGGCGCCGGGCGAGGTACCCGTCGATCGCGTCCGTGGCCGCGGCGACCACGAACAGGACCAGCGCGGTGGCGTGCCACGGGACGTCGGGTGCGAGGAGGAGCAGGAAGACGCCGACGGCCAGGACTACGCGGCCGGCGGTGAGGATATTGGGAATATGACGTTTCATCATATGCGTCAACCTAAGGGAATCTCAAGGGGAGACGAAAAACCCCCGATGGCAGGGATTGTGAGGGATCCCAGCCAAGGGGGGCAGTATGGCCA
>JACQRN010000100.1 GCA_016206515.1 Planctomycetota bacterium
CCTCCACGATCGGCGCGGGCCGCTCCTTCGCCTGCCGCGCGGCCGCCTCCACACCGCACCACGCCATAACGACCACCGCCATCAGCCCCGCCCCCCGCATGACCCATGCCCCATGACGCATGACGGACCTCACTCTCCTTCCAACGCTTCCCTCATCGGCTCAACCCGCCCCAGATCCCCCGCCGCGAGCCTGATTCGCAGAGCCGCGAGCGTCCGGGCCCACCGCACCCGGTCGGCATCGTTCCGGGCCGCGATCGATGCGGCCTCCGCCAATCCCGCCTCGTAAAGGACCCATTCGCCCGCATCGCACCGGGCATAGGCCTCCTCGAACCGCGTACGGGCGGCCGCCGCGACAGCCCCGTACGCCTCCTGAACCGCCTCCAGGGAACGGTAGGCCAGCACCGCCTCCTCGATTTCGACCCGCACACGCCGCTCCAACAGACGGACCTCCCCCTGCCTCTGCCGCACGGCGGACAAGCCCCTGGCGAGGCGCGCCTCACGACCTCCCCCGTCGAACAGGGTCCAACGAAGTCCCAGGGAAAGCGTCCAGTCCACCTCCTCGTTGAAGCCGCCGTCACGCCGCAACCAGTGCGTGTACTCCGCGACGAGTTCGGGATGATATTCTCGCGCGGTGACATCGCTCCGCGCCTCGGCGCGCGCGATCTCGGCCCGGGCGATCCGCACATCGAGCCTCTCGCGGAAGGCCGTGTCGACCAATCGAGGGATATCGTCCGGCGTCCCCTCCAGGACTTCGAGCGAGTCGGCCAGCCCCGGCGGGAGCGGGTCGATCCCCGTGATCTCCGATAGGCGGGCGCGGGCGGTCGCCTCGGCGACACGCGCTTCCGCCAGACGAGCCGAAGCCTCAGCGTTCGCCGCCCGGGCGCGGGCGAGCGCGGCAGGAGTCGCCTCGCCAGCGCGCATGCGCGCCTCGAAGGCAGGCAACGACTCCTCGACGGCAAGCGACTCGGACCCACGGGAACTCGTATCGCGCCCGCTCGCCAAGGCATCGTAGAACCGTGCGGCCGTCTCGAACAGGAGCCTTTCCCTCTCGCCGGCCAGGCGCAGGGACTCGACGACGCGCGCCTGCTCGATCGCCCGCAGCCCGGGCGCGAGGCGCCCGCTGTAAATCGTCTGGGAGACCGCGACCCACGACTCGGTCCTCTCCCGGGGCGTGACGCTGCTCCCCCCGAAGGCGACCTCCTCCTCGTCCACCGCATGGAGGCCCCGCAGGTCGACGCGCGGCAGGACCGCCGCGATCGCCTCCCGCCGCTGCATCTCGGCGTCGAAGACGCGCTCGGCGCCGACGCGAAGCGACTCGTACCCCAGGAGCGCCGCGCGCATCGCGTCGACGAGCGTCAACTCGCCCGCCTCCGCCGCGGCGCGCGCCTCCTCGTCCAGGGCGCGCCCGGAACGCTCCGGGCGCGTCCCTCCTTCCGCGAGAGGAGGCGCCTCGTGGAGGATCTCGGCGGGACGGGTAGCGTCCCAGGCGCACCCGGCACAGAAACAGCCGAGGATCAGGAGCGAACAGGACCTCATCGCTTCATCCCCCCCAGGAAGACCGAGACGACGACCCTTGCGTACGCCTCGCGCGAGTGCGCCGCGAACCGCCTCATCCCGAAGACGCGGGTCGCCAGGGCGTACTGGAACACCATGCCGAGGAAGGCGAGCGCCGCCAGGTCCGGAGCCACGGACCGGAAGCAACCCTGCCGGATGCGGCGGCGGATGTACCCGGAGACGAAGTCGACGACCTTCCGGCTGCGTGCCTCGTAGAACAGGTCCGCCAGCTCGTTCCCCTCCAGGGCGCTGAACAGCAGCAACCGCATGAAGTGCGGCCGCCCCGCCGTGTTCTCCAGCAGCGAACGGGTCACCGCGAGGAAGAACGCCTCGTCGTCCCCTCGTTCCGCGGCATCGCGGGGAAAGACCCCCTCCCCGGCCTCCTCCATCTTGCGCCGCACGAGCGCGCGGTACAGATCGCGTTTCGTAGCGAAGAGTTTGAACAGCATCGCCTCGCTCACCCCGCAGGCGCGCGCGAGGTCGGGGGTGCGCGTCCCGCTGAACCCGCGCCGCGCGAACAGCGCCATCGCGCGGTCCAGGGTGACCGCTCGACGCTCCCGGGCGGGGAGGCGCGCCCCGCGCGGGGCCGATGTCCGGACGGAAGGCATGGTGATTGGGGACTCACTTACCGCATCCCCACGCCCCGCGTCAAGCCGCCCCATCCTGCGGACCCATGTCGCCAGGGTGGATCGATCCTCCTCCGGTCGCTAGAATCCCGGCCCTCGACACCATGCTGGGACGCCTCCTGCCGCGCGAAACATCCTTTTTCGACCTGTTCGAGAAGCACGCGGCGATCACGGTCCAGGGGGCCATCGAGTTCCAGAACCTGATGGCGGATAGCAGCGGCACGGCGCACAAGTGCAAGCGCATCAAGGAAATCGAGCACGAGGCGGACACCATCACCCATGCCTGCGTCGAGGCGCTCCACAAGACGTTCATCACGCCGCTCGACCGCGACGAGATCTACCGGCTGATCACCAAGCTCGACGACGTGATGGACTACATCGAGGCGGCCTCGGAGCGGATCGCGCTGTACGACCTGACCTCGATGACCCAGGACGCGAAGGACCTCGCCAGCGTCCTCGTGCGCGCCACGCAGGGGGTCGAGGAGGCGATCCACGGCCTGCGCAACCTTGCGGACGCGCGGGAGATCGTCCGGAAGTGCATCGAGATCAACCGCCTCGAGAACGAGGGGGACGCGGTCCTGCGCACGGCGGTCGCCCGGCTGTTCCGCGAGGAGAAGGACCCGATCCAGATCATCAAATGGAAGGAGATCTACGAGAACCTCGAGAACGCCACCGACCGCTGCGAGGACGTCGCCAACATCATCGAGGGGATCGTCCTCGAACGTGCGTAGAGCGTCCCCCGGCCCGCTCACCGCCCCCTGACGTGGACCCCGTTCTCGCCCTGGTCGTCTTCGTCGTCGCCCTCGCGCTCGCCTTCGACGTCATCAACGGGTTCCACGACGCGGCGAACTCGATCGCCACCGTCGTCTCGACGCGGGTCCTCACCCCACGCGCCGCGGTCTGGTGGGCGGCCTTCTTCAACTTCGCGGCGATGTTCATCTTCGCGGCGGGCGTCTCGGACACGGTCTCCAAGACGATCCATATCGAGCGCAACGCCCCCGGGAACGCGTACGTCTACGTCGTCCTGGCGGGGCTCCTTGGCGCGATCGTCTGGGATCTCCTGACCTGGTGGTGGGGGCTCCCCACCTCCTCGTCGCACGCCCTGATCGGCGGGTTCGCCGGCGCCGGCGTCGCCTACGCGGGGTGGGACGTCCTGCGATGGGACAAGCTGGGGAACACGCTGAAGTGGATCCCGATCGCGCCGCTGATGGGGCTGGCGATCGGATCGCTCCTGCTGGTCGCGGTCGCGTGGATCTTCCGCCGGTGGCGCCCGGCCTCGGTGGACCGCTTCTTCCGGCGCGGCCAGCTCTTCTCGGCGGCGCTCTACTCGCTGGGGCACGGCGGGAACGACGCGCAGAAGACCATGGGGATCATCGTGGCGCTCCTGGTCGCCTCGGGACACATGGATCCCGACACGGAACTCACCCTCACGAACCCCTCCACACTCTGGATCATCCTTTCCTGCCACGCCGCGATGGGGCTCGGGACCGCCCTGGGCGGCTGGCGGATCGTCAAGACGATGGGGATGAAGATCGCGCGCCTCAAGCCGTTCAGCGGGTTCTGCGCCGAAACCGCCGGGGCGTTCACCCTGTTCCTCGCCACCCAGCTCAAGATCCCCGTCTCGACCACGCACACGATCACCGGGGCGATCGTCGGTGTGGGGTCCACCCTCAAGTTCTCCGCGGTCAAATGGGGCGTCGCCATGCGGATCGTCTGGGCCTGGGTCCTGACGATCCCCGCCGCGGCGATCGTCTCGGCGGGATGCTTCTGGGCGATCCGGGCGCTTCACCCCGGCTTCTAGGCCGCGTCGGGTACGCTACGCCCCGTACGGATGGCGCGCGCCAAGATCGTCGTCGTGGAGGAC
>JACQRN010000090.1 GCA_016206515.1 Planctomycetota bacterium
CGACCTGGTGCCCGCCGTGCAGGCGGGAGATCCCGAGCGTCGTCCGGGCGTATGAGCAGTTCCACGACCAGGGGTTCGAAGTGATCGGCGTCAGCCTGGATTCGGATGTCGAGGCGATGCGGACCTTCGCGCGCGAGAACGCCATGCCCTGGCGCCAGCACTGCGACGGCCAGCGGTTCGACGGCTCGCTGGTCCGGCGTTTCGGGGTCCAGGGGATCCCGACGACGTTCCTCCTGAATCGCGAGGGGCGCATCCATGAGGTCGGGCTCCGCGGGGAGGCGCTGGTGGAGGCGGTCGGGCGGCTGGTGCGGACGATCGACCCGTACGATCTGAACATCCGGCCCGCCTATCTCGGGATCGAGGTCGAGGATGCGGACGGCGGCGCTCGGGTGAAGGGGGTCAACGCTGACGGCTCGGTGGCGGGGATCCTGCTTCCCGGCGACGTGATCCGCTCGTTCGCGGGGGTCGCGATCGACGGGACGCAGACGCTCATCCAGAACGTCCGGCGCACCGCAGCGGGGAACACGGTGTCGGTGGTGATCGTCCGGGAGGGGACGGAGCGGACGTTCGAGGTGATGCTGAAGCCCAGGCCGTAACGGAATCGAGAGTTGATAGGAACGACAGGGGCCGGGTGACCGGCCCTTGTTGTTGCTCCTGGCCCCTCGCCTCATGTCGTCCCGAGGAGCCATCGATCAGCGTACGAGCGACGAGGGACCTATGTTCCTCCGCGGGACGGCAAACACAGGTCCCTCGGTCCGCGAACACCACGCGGCCCTCGGGACGACACATGCGCGCCATCCATGGCGCGGCCCGTGTCGGTTGCGCTACTCCTTGGGGGGACCACCCGGCGGGTGGTAGTTCGCGTCGATCCTCATCCCATGCCACATTTTTATTGGAACGGCGCCCCCCTCGCCGTCCATGGCTTCGGGGGGCGCGGAGGGCTCCTCGGGCTGAGCCCTCGTCGCCCTGGCCTCGCTGCGCGCCACCCCGCGCGAACGGCACGCGCGGGGACCCGGGCACTCCGCTCGGCTCCCGCGCGCATCCTGCGCGCGGATCGCGTTGGCCGTGCTACTCCTTGGGGGGACCACCCGGCGGATGGTAGTTCGCGTCAATCCTCATTCCATGCCACATCTCCGCCACTTGATAGTCCTTGCGGAGCGGGAACCCCTCCCAGTCGTCGGGGAGGAGGATGCGGCGGGGATCGGGGTGGCCGTCGAAGCGGATGCCGAACATGTCGTACGTCTCGCGCTCGAGCCAGTTGGCGCCGGGCCAGACCGCCACGACCGAGTCGAGGTGCGGCTCCCCGTCGCGCGGCATCTCCACGCGCAGCGCCACGGAGTGCCGGTGCCGGAAGGAGAACAGGTTGTAGACGACCGCGAGCTTCTGGTCCTTCGGGTAGTCGATCCCCGAGATGCAGTGGAGCGAGTTGAAGGTGAGCGCCTCGTCCTCGCGGCAGAAGCGGCAGACTTCCGCGATCCTCTCCCTCTTCACCAGGACGAACGGATCCCCCTTCTCCGGGACGGTCGGGACGGCGTCGCCGCCGAACTTCCCCGCCAGACGCGCGCCGATCAGCGCGAAGTCCATTACGCTTTCGCGCATTCGGGCGGGGCCCCGGCGTCGGCCGGGCGGTCGGCGCCCTTCACCGGGCTCCCCCAGAACGTCTTGCGGCGGATCTTGTCCTGGAGTTTCAGGACCCCCTCCAGGAGCGCCTCGGGGCGCGGGGGGCACCCGGGGACGTAGACGTCGACCGGGACGATCTGGTCGACCCCCTTCAGGACCGAGTACCCGTGCTTCCAGTAGGGGCCGCCGGAGTTCGAGCACGACCCCATCGAGATCACGTACTTCGGGTCCGGCATCTGCTCGTACAGGCGCTTGACCCGCTCGGCCATCTTCAGCGTCACCGTGCCGGCCACGATCATCAGGTCCGCCTGGCGGGGGGTCGCGCGGAACGCCCCGGCGCCGAACCGGTCGAGGTCGTACCGGGACGCGCCGGTCGCCATCATCTCGATCGCGCAGCAGGCGAGCCCGAACGTCATCGGCCAGATCGACCCGGTCCGCGCCCAGTTGACGAAGTGATCGATCGTCGAGAGGACCAGCCCCTGCTCGCCGGGGAAGGAGACGGAGTATTCGTCCTGGACGAGGCCCATGCGTTCGGCGGCAGTATAGCGGGAGCATGAGTTGTCAGTCATGCCCCTCTAGCGCGCCGGGCCATGGACGGCCCGGCGCGCGGTCGATATTCTTCGCTCTCTCCATGGAGATTCTGGAAAGAACCTCCGACGTCATGGTCATCAACATGGGGCCGCAGCACCCCTCGACGCACGGGGTGCTTCGGGTCGAGTTGAAGACGGACGGGGAGGTGATTCTGGAGGCCACCCCGCACCTGGGGTATCTCCACCGCGACTTCGAGAAGCACTGCGAGGCGGTCCTCTGGGGCGGGGTGATCCCGTACACCGACCGGATGGACTACGTCGCCGCTATGAACAACAACTTCGGGTACTGCCTGGCGGTCGAGAAACTTCTGGGGACCGAGATCCCGGAGCGCGCCTCGGTCCTGCGGGTCCTGGTGTCGGAGCTCAACCGGATCGCCTCGCACCTGTTGGCGTTCGGGACGTACGGGATCGATATCGGGGCGTTCACGCCGTTCCTGTACGCCTTCCGCGAGCGGGAGATGATCCTGGACCTGTTCGAGCACTGCTGCGGGGCGAGGCTCACGTACAACTACATCCGGATCGGCGGGGTCTCCCGGGACCTTCCGCCGGAGTTCGAGCCGAAGTGCCGCCGGCTGGTCAGGACGATGCGCGAGGCGATCCCGGAGTACAACAACCTCCTCTCCTACAACCAGATCTTCGTCGCGCGGACCCGCGACATCGGCGTGATCCCCGCGGAGCTGGCGATCGCCTGGGGGTGTACCGGGCCGGTGCTGCGCGGCTCGGGCGTGAAGTGGGACCTGCGCAAGGACGAGCCGTACTCGATCTATCCGGAGCTTCAGTTCGAGGTCCCGGTCGGCAAGGGGGAGGTCGGGACCGTCGGTGATTGCTGGGACCGGTACATGGTCCGCCTGCGGGAGATGGAGCAGTCGGTCGACCTCGTCGAGCAGTGCCTCGACCGCCTTAAGCCGGGCCCCGTCATGGCGAAGGGAACCCGCTCCGTGAAGCCCCCGAAAGGGGAGGTGTACCACCGCACCGAGACGCCGCGCGGGGAGCTCGGCTTCTACATCGTGTCGGACGGCGGCAAGAAGGCGTACCGCTGCAAGGTCCGCTCCCCGTGCTTCTGCAACCTCTCGATCCTTTCGGAGATCGCGCCGGGGCACCTGATCGCCGACATGGTGGCGTTGATCGGGTCGATTGACATCGTTCTGGGGGAGGTGGATCGGTGAGGTGCGGCAGCATGTCGTCCCGAGGAACGCACGATCCCTGCGTCCCGAGGGACCTATGGGTATCGTTCCACGGCGCAAAACACAGGTCCCTCGTCGCTCGATCGCGGATCGAGGGCTCCTCGGGACGACACGGACGAGGCGGGGCCTGATCGTGTTCGCCCTCGCCGAGGCGCTCAAGATGGACCTGATCCCCGCAGGGCTGGCGCTCTTCGCGGAGAACGTGACGCTCATCGGATGGGCGCTCGTGGCGCTCGCGGGGGGGCTCGTCTTCGCCAACGGGATCATCCTTTATCGACTCAAGACGATGGGGCCGACGCTCCCCCGGATGGGGAATACGATCCAGCTGTTCACACTGCAACTGATGCCGCCGGCGCTCGGTCGGCTCCTCCTTCTGGCGCAGACCGGGGCGATCCTCGCCTGCGTCGGGATGGCCGTGCCGATGCTGATGGCGGTCCCCGTCCCGGCGTTCCTTTCGGCCGGATGGATCGTCCCGCGCGTCCAGGCGATCCCGACCTGGATCGTCGTCGCGATCATCGCGCTCGTGGTGTGCAAGGCGCTGCTGGGCCTGATGTCGGTCTACGTGATGGCCTCCGGGTGGGTCGAGAGGAAGGTTTCCGCGCACATGCAGGACCGCCTGGGGCCGATGTACGTCGGCGGCTGGCACGGCTGGGCGCAGTCGATCGCCGACGGGATCAAGTTCATCCTCAAGGAGGACATCACCCCCGCCGCGGCGGACCGGTTCTTCTTCAAACTGGCGCCGTACATCGTCTTCGCGGGGGCGTTCGCGGCGCTCGCCGCACTCCCCTGGACGGACCTCGTGTCGAGCCGGGAGATCGCCAATCTGCAGGAGGCGGGCAAGCCCCTCCCGCCCGGTGTGATCGCGGCGGACCTCAACATCGGCATCCTCTATATTCTCGGGGTCACCTCGCTCGGGGTCGTCGGGATCATCATGGCCGGTTGGGCGTCGAACAACAAATGGTCGCTCCTGGGGGCGATGCGCTCGGCCGCACAGATCGTCTCGTACGAGATCCCGGTGGCGACCGCGCTGTTGTGCGCGGTGGTGATGTCGGGGTCCCTGTCGCTGGTCGATATCGTGCGCGACCAGGGGACACGCGGGGAGATCCTCGGGTGGTACTGCTGGCCGTGGGTGAATCCGTTCATGGGGATCGCGCTCCTCATCTATTACGTCGGGGCGCTCGCCGAGACGAACCGCGCGCCGTTCGACATCCCCGAGGCGGAAAGCGAGCTGGTGGCCGGGTACCATACCGAGTACTCGGGTCTGCGGTTCTCGTTCTTCTACTTTGCCGAGTATGTGAACATGTACACCTGCAGCGTGCTCGCCTCCTGCTGCTTCCTGGGCGGGTGGTACCCGAACTTCGGCTCCCCGATCCTCGGCGCCGCGGTTCTCGGCGGGAAGGCACTGTTTCTTGTGTTCGTGATGATGGTCCTGCGCTGGACCCTCCCGCGCGTGCGGGTGGACCAGCTGATGTACCTCTGCTGGAAGGTTCTCCTCCCCTGGGCGCTGGTCTGCCTGGTGGGGACGACGGTCTGGGTCGTGGCGAGGGGGTAGGCGATGCACGGGGACTGGGTCTGCGGCGTCTACGAATACTTCAAGGCGATCTTCCTCGGGATCTGGTCGACGCTTGTCGGAATGCGGATCACGATGGCGAGGTTCTTCGACTACGTGAAGGATCCGCTGTACCAGGGGGTCACCGTCCAGTACCCGACCGAGCGGTGGAAGGTCGCAGAGGGGTACCGCGGGATGCTGTTCAACGACATCGACGACTGCATCGTCTGCTCGCAGTGCGCCAACGAGTGCCCGGCGGATTGCATCATCATCGACGCGGAAAAGGCAGCGAAGGGGGAGGATCTCGGGAAGACCTCCAACGGGACCCCGAAGAAGATCAAGGCGTGGCGGTTCGACATCGACCTGAACCACTGCCTCTACTGCGGCTTGTGCACGGAGGTCTGCCCGACCGAGTGCCTGATCATGACGGACGCCTACGACTATGCGACGTACAGCCGCGACGGCCTGTACCTGCTGTTCGCGCGGCCGGAGAAGTACACGACGGCGCCCGCGGGCGCCTCGCCAGCGGCCTCGCCCGCGCCGGAGGCCAAGCCCGCGTGACCGTCGTCGACCTGGCGTTCTGGGCGTTCGTGGCGCTGACGGTCTTCTCGGCGATGGTCGTCGCCGCCTCGACGAACATCGTCCGCTCGGCGCTCGCGCTGCTGACGACGTTTCTC
>JACQRN010000091.1 GCA_016206515.1 Planctomycetota bacterium
CCAGGGCACTGAGCGGCGCACCCGGAACCCGGAAGACGACCGACATACGCGCGCGGGGGCGGAAACTGCCGGGGAGCGCCCGCGCGGACCGGCCGCAGTGCGCCACGGTGTCCCTGGAAGATCCGCAACTGCTTGAGTTGGCGCGGATCGAGGATGCGCAGAGCATCGTGCGGATCCAGGGGGAACTCTGGGACATCCCGTCCTTCGTCGGGATGCCGGGCAAGGCGGCCACGACCTCCCTCGTTGCGGCGCGCGCCGCGGAGGGGCTGCTTCTCGTCGCCCGCGCGCAGGATCCCTCCGCGGTGCGGGAGGCCACCGCGGCGCTCGATGCGGTCTGGGACGAGCTGCGCCTGCTGGACAGGATCGTCATGGACGGACGCCTCCAGAAATTGCGCGCGGACGACAAGCGCGCTCGGAAAGACCCGGAGGGGACCGCGCGGGAGGGGGCCCTGCTGGAACGCTGCCTTGCGGCAGTGGGCTCGGAAGCGGGCGCCGGAGCCCTGACGGAGGGGGACCGCGCCGCGGCGGGCGCCTACGGTCTGTTCACGAGCAAGCCTGCGATCGGCGTGCTGAACCTGGAGACGGAGGGGCTTTCCGTCCACGCGGACGCCTGGCGCCTCCCCCTGGCGCAGTTCCCCGCGGGCGCGGAGGCGGAGATCCTGGACCTCCCGGAGGAGGAGCAGGCCGCGTACCGCTCGGCGCTGGGCCGCGCCCCGGGCGTGGGAAGCGCGGTCTGGCCGTTCCTGCACGAGGCCCTGGGACGGATGCGCTTCTTCACGGCGAGCCGGAAGGAGACGCGCTCCTGGTCGGTGAGGAAGGGGGCGACCGCGCTCGAGGCCGCCGGCGCGATCCATAGCGACCTCGCGCGCGGGTTCGTGCGCGCCGAATGGGTACCGCGCGAGTCGTTCGTGAAGCTCAAGGGATGGGAAGCCGCCAAGCGCGCGGGCGCCGTGCGGCTGGTCTCGCGTGACCACGTCCTGGCGGACGGCGACATCCTGCACAGCCACTTCAGCGTCTGACCGGTCGTGCTACCGATCCCGATCGGCGTGGAGCGCAGCGGGCGCCACGGCTTTCCTGCGTTCACGATCCTCCTGCTCCTTGCCAACGCGGGCGTCTTCGCGTGGGCCGTCTTCGGCCCGGGGATCGAGCGGTACCACGCCCAGATCGTCCCCGCCTACGGGCTGGTGCCGGCCGCCTGGACGGTGTCGAGCCTGATCACCAGCCAGTTCCTCCACGCCGACCTCCTCCATCTGGTGGGGAATCTGCTGTTCCTGGCGCTGGCCGGGGGGGGCGTCGAAGAGCGCAGTGGACGGCTCGCGTACCTGACGCTGTACCTCGCGGGAGGCGCCGTTGCCGCCCTGGTCCATATCGCGGCGTGCCCGGGGGGGGACGCGATGCTGCGGCCCGCGGTCGGCGCCTCCGGATCGATCTCGGCCGTGCTGGGCTCCTTCGCGATCCTGTACCCGACGGCTCGCCTTCGGTTCTTCCTGCTCATCTGGATCTTCCCGATCACGTTCACCCTCCCGGCGCTGGTCACGCTCGCGCTCTGGTTCGCGGAACAGTACCTCCTGTCGCGCGGCGCGCTGGCGCAGGATGCCGTCGCCTACGGGGCCCATGTCGGAGGTTTCGTCTACGGTTTCGTGACCGGTGTCGCTCTGCGCGTCGCCCTCCCCACGGCCCGGGAGGGCCACCGCAACCGCCGGGAGTGAGGCCGGAGGGCGGTGCTGGCCGGGGCACGGGGGCCGGGCTACACTTCGCCCCGTGACGCGCGAGATCCCGTGCGACCTCGTACGCATCCTGATCCTGGAGGCGCAGGATGCAGCACAGGTGATCGTGCTCCGGGAACACGGCGCCGCGCGGGAGCTGCCCATCTACATCGGGCTCCCCGAGGCGCTCGCGATCCACCGCGTGATCCGCGGCGAGGAGTCGATCCGGCCGTTCACACATGACCTGTTCGCACGCGTCATCGGCGAACTGGGCGCCCAGGTCGAGCGGGTCGTCGTCGACAAGTTCGTCAGCGAAAAGCAGGCGGGGACCTTCCACGCCAAGATGCACATCGCCCAGGCGGGAAAGCGGATGGTCGTCGACGCCCGTCCGAGCGACGCGATCGCCCTCGCCGTGCGCCTCGGGACGCCGTTGTTCGTTTTGGAGGATGTCCTCGTGGCGGCATCCCGGGACGCCCAGGCAGCGGAGTCTCCGCAGGAGGCGGCCGGTCCCGGGGACGACGAGGACGCGGACACGGACGACGGCGAGGATACGGATGCATAGGAGTCCGCTTCCAAGCACCTCCGGAGGGCCCGCGAAGCGCGAAGCGCGAGGCGCAAAGCGCGAAGCGTCCAGCGTGCAGCGGGGTTCTGAACATCTCGTGCGACTCCTGGCGATCGCGTGCGCGGCGTTCCTCGCGGCCCCGGTGTCTGCACGACCGCGTAGCGGGGGATCGGTCTCCGTGCAGGCGGAGGCGCGGCGCTGGCGCGCGGGGCTGGACGCCGACGTGCAGGCCGGTACCGCGACGATCCCCGGAACCCGGATCAACCTGGACGTCGACCTGAACATCGATCAGATGCAGGAGGCTGATGACCTGCGGGTCTCCTTCATCGCGTCGGGGACGGTCTATCACCTGTCCCATGTGCGGCTTACGCACGATGGCACGAATGTCCTGTCGAAACCGATCACCTTCCTCGGCCTTACCTATACGGCCAGCACCCAGGTCGAAAGCCGACTCCGGGTCGAACTGACGGATGCCATGGTTGAGCGCCCCATCTCCCTGATGCGTCTGCCGCGCGGCGGCGTGGCATGGCTGGCCGGGTTCCGTCGCGTCGATGTCGACGGGAGACTGCAGGGGGCCGGTGAATTGCGCGAGGAGAAGGTCGACGAGTGGGTTCCGCAGGTCGGTGCGGGATTCCGCACCGGGCTGCCCAAGGACTACGAGATCCGCGGTCGGATTTTCGGCGTTGTGGCATCGAGCGGGGATATCGACGGCGACATGCTCGACTGGGAAGCGGGCTTGTTCTGGCGCCGGGGCGGGTTCTCGATCGGCGGGGGGTACCGGAAGCTGACGCTGGATGTCGAGCACGATGATGTCGAACTCGATCTTGAGTACGCCGGGACCTGGTTCGGGGGGGCGCTGGCGTTCTGATACGGAGGGGTGGCGGAGCGGTTGATCGCGCCGGTCTTGAAAACCGGCAGGGCCGAAAGGCCCTCGGGGGTTCTAATCCCTCCCCCTCCGCCTTGGGTTCCGGCGCCCCGGAGGCGCGCGATCTACCAAGCCGGAGGGGGAGGGATTCGAACGGGCGCGCACGTGCCCCGAAGGGGCCGAGGCGCCTGGATAGCGCCGAGAGCGCGCGCCCAGGCCCGGAGGCGCGAGGCATGGATGCCGCGCGGGACGTAACTGGTTGCATGCCTTGAATCGATCTGTGACAATCCGCCCGGATGGGGTTGCAGACCGCCCGATTGAAGGGACTCAACGAAGCGGACGCGCACCTGCTGGCGCTGCGGGAGAAGGAGCGCTGCCTGCAGGAGGACGTGCGCCAGGGGGAGCGGGGCGTGTCGGAGGCGGAGCGGCAGTGCGCCGACATCGCCGCGCAGCTCCAGCAGGCCCAGGCCGCGGTCGGGGCCCATGACCTGGAGGTCAAGGCGCTCGAGGAGCGCATCTACCGCCTGAAGTCGCAGCGCCTGGCCTGCCAGACCAACAAGGAGTACCAGACCCTGTCGTCGGAGATCGCGAGCATCGGCACCGACATCCGGAGGATGGACGACCAGGGCCTGGCCCTGCTCGGGGCCGTCGACCAGGTGGAGGCCAGGGCCAAGGAGGCGGCCGCGCGGCTCGCGGCGGTCCGTGCCGAGCAGGCGGCCGCGCAGGCGCGCGCCTCGGCGGGGCAGGACGCGGTGCGCAGCGAGATCTCCGCCGCCGAGACGGCGCGCGCGACGCACCTGCCGGGCCTGGATGCGGAGGTGCTCGATCGGTATGAGCGGCTCCTTCGCAGCCGGGGGGGGACCGCGGTCGCCGCGGCGATCGACCGTGTCTGCCAGGGATGCTTCACGAAACTCTCCCCGCAGGTCGTGAGCCTCCTGTTGTCGGACCGCGACCTCGTGACGTGCCCCAGCTGCTCCAGGATCCTGTTTGTCGAGGGGGCCGCCGCGGACGCCCACCGCCAGGCGCCCAGCGCGACGTGACGGACCCTCGCGAGGAGACCCGGCACGACGAGGCGTTCTCGCGCGAGGTGCGCGACCATCTGTTGAGCGCCGGCATCACGCCCCGGCCCCGTCCCGCGCGGCGTCGCATCCTTCCGGCCGCGGTGGCGACGGCCGCGGTGGCGGGGATCCTCGTCGCCGCCTCGCAGTTCCCCCCGAGGCGGGACACGGACGGCGCGCGCCGCGAGGCGCTGCGTGCGGAACGCAAGCAGGCGATCGCCTCCGGCGACTGGGAGGCGCTCGGTTCCGCCGCGCGCGATCTGCGCCAACTGGGCGCGCAGGACGAGATCCTGTCGAGGGAGACCGCGGCCTGCGAGGCCTGGCGCGACCATCGGGAGGCACGGGCGCTCAAGCGCTGGTCGGATTGCCAGGCCGCCCTGCAGAGGATCGGCGATGCGCTGGGTCCGACGCACGCGCTGTGGTCCAGGCTCCTCCCGGAGACGGAGAGGGTGAACCGCGAGGTCGCGAACGCCGCGCTTCTGTCGCGGGCGGAGGCGGCCCTGGCGTCCGAGGGCTGGGAGGATGCCGCCTCCGCGCTCGAGGGGATCGCCGCCGACAGCGACTATGCGCCCGAGGCGGCGCAGTTGCGGCGCAGGCGCGCCGAGGGGATGAAGACGCAGGTGCTGGGTCGCGCGGATGCCCTCGCCACCCGGGGGGCGTGGGAGGAGGCGATCGCGGCGCTCGACGGCGTGGCGGACTGGGGGGACGACGGTCGCGCGGCCTCCCGGCGGGAGGGCTGGCGTGTGGAACAGGATGCGGAGGCCGTCCTCGACATGGCGGGGCGGTCGTACCGTGAGGACCCCGCGAGGGCCCGGACCCTGCTGGCGTCCATCGGGGAGGAACAGGCCTGCCACCGGGGTCGCGTCGCGCTGGAGGGCGAGGTCGGCGCGTGGGAGGCGACGCTCGACCGCGTTGCCGAGGCGCGGGAGACCTATGCCCGAGGATCGGGTTCGGAGGCGATCGGCAGGATCGATTCCCTGCTGGAGCAGGCGGGCCTGAGGGGGGAGGCGCTCGCCTATATCCTCGCCCTTCGCGAGAGGATCCGCCGCGTCCGGGATGGATGCGACGAGGCGCTCGCGCGGATGGACCGCGGGTCGGACCTCGACGGCGCGCGCGGCCTGCTGCGGGAGGTTCTCGATCTGGAGCCGGATCCCGCCAACGCCTACCGGCGCGGGGCGGCGGAAGCCCTGATGGCGATGGAGCGGGATGTCGATGCGGCGCTGGCCGACGCCCTGGCCGGAATCGAGCGTTCGCTTGGCTCCGGCGACTGGCGCGAAGTGAGGGGGCGGCTCGATGCGCTTCCCGCCTCCGGGGGGGAGGAGCACCCGCTGGTGGCCTCCGCCCGGAAGGCCGTCGAGGAGCGGGCGCAGCGGCGCTACGAGGAGGGGTATGTCCTGAAGCGCGTCGATCCGGAAGGCGCTCGCGAGCGGTGGACGGACGCCCTCACCCTGACGCGCGATCCGGCCC
>JACQRN010000095.1 GCA_016206515.1 Planctomycetota bacterium
AGCGCAACGTCAAGGTCACGACGACATTCCCAGTGTCTCCCGCAGCGCTCGGCGCAGGGAGGAGGGATGCACGGCGGGATAGAGGTACAGCTGCGACTCGATCGCCTCGTGCAGACGCAGCAGTTCCACGGGCCGCACGAGACCACGCGCAAGAATCTCGCGGACATCCTCGTTGTCCCGCGCATGCCCCCGCTCGATCTTGGCGAGAGCCTGCGCATACGGGTCGTAGTGGAAGAAGTCCAGGCGCCCCTCCCGAACGATGAAGAGGCACCGGTCACGCCAACCGGGAAGTTCAGGGAGGAAGTCGGACGGCGACGCCAGTTCGACATTGATCCCCAGCTCCTCCTTTAGGGCCGGGATCTCCCGGAGGACCGCGTCCCTCTCCGCCTCGACCGCGATATCCACGTCCACGGTCGATGCGCGCCAGCCGTGCAGGACCGCCGTGGCACCACCCGTTAGGTACACCCGCCCGGGCGCCGCCACGCGCGCGCCGAGGCGCCGCATGAACTCCCGAACGAGCCGCTCATCGCTCAGCTCGCGCATTCGCGCGCACGCTCGTAGCTGACCAATCGCCGGATCAGCGCGTTATAGCGGCCGTGGGCGGCGTCGGGATCTTCGCTCGAGAGCAGGCCGTAGAGGCGGTGTTCCGGCTCCGGCAAGGTCCGCTCCGACACCGTCAAGCCGGACCTCCGCAGACGCGCCGCGCCGATCGATACGAGGCACGCCGCAACCGTCTCGCGTCCCGCCTCCAGGTCGCGGATTCCCTCTCGCACCAGGTCCTCGCCGGGAAGGGCGACCACCATGACCGTATTCTACCTCCCTACAATGAGCGGATGCTCGACGCCTGGGGCGAGCCGGGACATCCCCGCGCCGGTCTCCCCATGGAAGTTCGCTGGCGTCACCTTGCCCAGGAGCTGACGCAACGTGTCCCGGCTCATGCCAACCCGAGCGCGAAGCGGATCGCGTCGTCGACGGCGCGAACCTTCTCGTCTGGCAGGAGGCCGATCCTCTCCTCCAGGCGGCGCTTCGGGACCGTGAGGATCGTGTCGAGGTTGGAATCCTGGGGCTCGATCAGGGCGAGCGTCTCCGCCGCCGCGGCGTGCGCGATCGACTCCTCCGACGCGGTCTCCGGATGCGCCCGGTACGCGCTGACGTACGCCCGCACCACCCGCGCGCGCGCCTCCGCCGCGATCGATTCGCGGACCGCGCGGGCGATGTAGGCGCTCCGGGTGAGGCCGAGCGCCTTGCTCTTGCGATCGACCAGGACCGCCAGGTCGCGCGGCAGGGAGATCGCGACCTTCGCGGCACCGTTGCGGGTTGGATGATTCATACCACAATCATACCGTCGGAATACTGCAGGACAGGGTTCACAACGGGACGATCTCGAACCCCTCCCGGCGGAAGTCGTCGTCGAGCGCGGCGGCACGGGTCAGGCCGAGCCTGCGCATCAGGACGAACGAGGTGCAGTCGGTGAAACTGTAGCGCGCCTCCGCCCGACGCCGGAAATGCTCCCACGCGGCGCGCTCGTCGGGCGGTTCGATCCGGACGAGATCCGCCACCGAGACGTCCAGGAGCGCCTCCCCCACGCGGGAGGCGACCTTGTGCCCCATCCGGATCACGCAGAGCGTCACCGTCTCGTCGAAGACGTAGTTGGAGGTCACGAGGCGCCCGGAGAACCCGGACAGCAGATCGCGCACCGCCGCATGGGCCGGGTCGCGCCGGTTCACGTGCGCGTACCAGGCGCTGGTGTCGACGAAAAGCCTATCCACTGCGGCGGGCGCGCCGGGCCGGTCGCGGGGAGCCGCCCTCCCCCCCATAGAGGAAACGGTCGTGCTCCACCGCAGCCGAACCGGGGTCCTCCCCCACCCCCTCGATCCGGCGGAGGCCGGAGGCGCGCGCCGGGGCAAGGGTCCCGGAGATGTACTCCGCGACGATCTCGCGCAGCACGGAGGAGATGCTCCGCCCGCGGCGCGAGGCGACCGCCTTGAGCGTCTCGAACTGCTCCTCCTCCAGGATCAGTTGGGAGCGGCGCATTACACATGAAGTATTACACACTACATCATCATGTCAAGCGACACCTCCTGCGACGCACAGGCTCTCCACGCTCCCCGACCCGCGCGACAGACCCCGCCGCCGCAGACTACTCCGTGCCGACGAGAAACTCCGGATTCTCGACCCAGAGGGCGAAGTAGGGGCGCTCGCTCCCCTTGCAACGCAACATCAGGAGGAACGGGCGGTTGAAAATCAGTTCGCCGGTGACGGCCCGTTCAGCAAAAACCCAAGCCCTGGAGCGCAAGAGCGCGCCGCGCTCGTCGAGGCGGAAGCGGATCCACTGGCGCGCCTCCTCGATGATCCACGGATCGGCCACGGGTCCCGCGGCCACCTCATCCGGCATCCGCATGCGGGCACCAACCAAACCCCGGAAGACGTGCCGCAGGTCGAAATCCAGACAGGGGACCTTCAGATTCCCCCCCAACGTGTCGGCGGGGTGCAGCCCGATCAGGGCGTCCGCCTCGCGGATCGTGGCCTCCAGGGTCTCCCGCGGGTCCACCCGAGCCAGGACGATCTCCTCCCCCGCCTCCGACGGCTGGAGCGTCACGACGAACGGGACCGACGGATCGAAACCGGCGTGCGCCTCGGCATGCACGCGCACCTGGAACGCCGCGTCCCTCCCCGCGTCCCCGTCGATCCCGAACCCGCGGACCGGGACGCCATCCCCGCCCCCCTCTCCCGTGCCGCTGCGGAACCGGATCGGATCCTCCAAACGGTCGAACGGTTTGGCGAACCCCAGGTCCCGGGCCAGGAACGCATAGGCGGCCAGGTACCGGTCCCCGCGCGGCACGGTTTCCAGAAAGGGATCCGGTCCCTCCCCGAAGGTCTCCTGCAGCATCCGGTTGACCCGCGCGACGAACGCATCGTCGCAAGGGCCCGCCGCGGCGACACAACTGCCGGGGGGCAGGTCGCCCGCGCGCACGTATCCGCGGTTGAGAAACTCCGCCACCGGGACATCAGGGTCGAGCCGGACATCCCCCCCGGCCACCCCCTTCAGCTCGTCCCACGCGCTCTGGAACGACGCGCAATAGAGGATGTTCTTCCCCCGCGGCATCGCCTCCGCCGGATGCGCTGCGATCACGGTCCCCGTGAGCGTGGAGGAGTCCTCGACGATCAGGTGCGTGCCGGGGTCCGTCGTAAAGAAGTACGCCGTCCCGGCCAGTGCGGCCGCGCCCGCCGCAGCCGCGGCCGCCTTCCCCCTCCCCGGCCACGGAAGGAACAGGAACGACGCCAGCCATCCCCGTCGCTCCGCGCGCGCGCGGAGCGACGCGAGCGCCCTGCCGTGAAGCGTTGAGACCGTCGCATCGGTCACCCCCAACCGAACGGCGACTTCTCCCGTCGATAGCCCATCGAAGTACTTCATCTTCAAGACCTCCTTCTGCCGTTCCGGCAGGGACGCGAACTGCGAAAGGACCCAATCGATCTGTTCCTCGGAGAACGGGGAGGTCTCGGGCAGGGGGGCGGGAAGACGGCCCTCCTCCAGGGGAACGCTGCGGCGCCTCTCGCGGGACACGCGGGACGCGCCCCGCAGGGCGAGGTTGCGCGCGACCGTGGCGATCCACCCGCCCGTCCGCTCCCGCCTGCGGCAGAGCCTTTCTTGCTCGATGACGCGGACGCAGCACTCTTGGGCGATGTCATCGGTCAGCCCCCGCTGCGGGCCGAAACGCGAGACCACCCGGCGTATCTCCGGAAGATATCCCCCCAGATCCCCCCGAAGCCCGTCGTCAGCGTCTTCCATGTCCTCTCCCGAACGGATCCATACCGTAAGCGCGCGGATTTCGACGGAAATCTTCCGGAATCCGCTGGAGGCGTCGCCCTCCCTACTCCTCCCCGCCGGCGCGGCGGGACGACTTGATCC
Source organism: Planctomycetota bacterium (assembly GCA_016206515.1). Classification (GTDB taxonomy): domain Bacteria; phylum Planctomycetota; class SBBH01; order SBBH01; family JACQRN01; genus JACQRN01. The sequence continues at coordinate 3,911 of JACQRN010000095.1, forward strand.
GCGCGCGGGCGCGCTTGGAGGCCAGACGCCTCTCGGACGAGCCGCGCGTCGGGCGGGTGGGCCGGCGCGACTTCGGCCGGGCGAGGGCGCCCGCCAGAAGCGCCTCCATCCGGGAGAGGGCGGCGTCCAGGTTCTGTGCGCGGGAGCGGTGCTCCTGGCAGACGACCCGGACATTCCCGTCCGCGTCGAGCCGCCCGGCCAAGCGCGTTCGCATACGAGCCACCGCATCCCCGCCGAGAATCGCCGCGGAGGCCGCCAGATCCAGCCGTACGTCCGCCTTCGTCTCGGTCTTGTTCACATGCTGCCCGCCGGGGCCGCCCGAGCGGGAGAAGCGGGATGTCAGGAGACGCCCGGGGAGAGTCCTTCCGCCCGGAAGACGCAGGTCGCGGATCACGGATCCGCCAGCCGCCGCGC
>JACQRN010000097.1 GCA_016206515.1 Planctomycetota bacterium
CATCGGAAGTGGGGGCCTACGCTCCTTGCAAACTCCCGGCGATTCGGCCTGCGCGCGAACGTGCCGGCGAGCGGCCCGCGGCGGGACGCTCGACGGCGATGTCCTTGATGCCGGAGCGCCCCCCGCTCGTTGTTTCCAGGGTGTCAGATCGGATCTCGGAGGACGGGATCCCGGTGTCCGTCTGCGCTCCTGACTCCTGTCTCCCGTCTCCTCCGCTTCGTACGATGTCTCCATGAACCTCTCCCGCCCCGTCTTCATCGTCTCCGCGCGGCGCACGCCGATCGGGAAATACCTCGGGGCTTTCAAGGACGTCCCCGCGGTCGAGCTCGGGAAGGTGGCGGCGCGCGCGGCGCTCGCCGACGCGAAGGCGACGCCGGACAAGGTCGACCTGTGCGTGATCGGGCACGCGCGGCAGGCGGGGTGCGGGCCGAACCCGGCGCGGCAGGTGTCGGTCGGGGCGGGGCTGCCGCACGAGGTTCCCGCGTACACGGTCAACCAGGCGTGCGCCTCGGGGATGCGCTCGATCGCGCTCGCCGCGCAGGAGATCGAGCTGGGGAGGGCGCACATCGCCCTCGCCGGCGGGATGGAGTCGATGACGCGCGTGCCGTACATGATCGAGGACGCCCGCGTCCCGCGGCGGTTCGGTCACGGGACGCTTGTGGACGCCATGTATCGCGATGGGTTCCTGTGCCCCCTCTGCGGGCAGCTCATGGGACGTACTGCCGAGACCCTCGCGGAGAAGTACGGCATCGCTCGTGAGGAGCAGGACGCCTATGCGGTCGAGACGCAGCAGAGGTGCGAGAGGGCGCGCAAGCGCGGCGCCTTCCGCGACGAGATCGTCCCGTTCGACGTCCCCGCGAAGGGGGGATCCACCCGCATCGAAGCGGACGAACACCCGCGCGACGGCGTGACGGCCGCCTCGATGGTGAAGCTGGAGCCGGTGTTCAAGGAGGGGGGGACCGTCCACCCGGGGAACGCCTCCGGGATCACGGACGGCGCGGCGGCGCTCGTGGTCGCCTCCGAGGAGGGGTTGAAGCGGCTCGGCGCGTCGCCCCTGGCGCGGATCGAGGCGCACGTCACGGTCGGGGTCGACCCGGCGATCATGGGGATCGGCCCGGTCGGCGCGACGCGGCGGCTCCTGGAGGCGACCGGCGGGAAGATCGACCGCTTCGACCGGATCGAGATGAACGAGGCGTTCGCAGCGCAGGTCCTGGCGTGCGACCGGGAGATGCATCTGCCGCGCGAGCGGCTGAACGTCCTGGGGGGCGCGATCGCCCTGGGCCACCCGATCGGCTGCACGGGGGCCCGCGTCGCCGTGACGCTCCTTCATGAGATGCGGCGCGAGAATCTCAAGCGCGGATTGGCGACCCTCTGCGTCAGCGGGGGGCTCGGGATCGCGATGTCGTTCGAGCGGCAGGCATGACGTGCGATCGGCCCTCCCGGCGTCCCTGCGCTCCATGCTTCGCCCGGCGTCCGCGTTCGCGCGACGGATCCCGCGCCTGCGCGACCGGTGGCGCACGGTGCGGGCGCGACGGGCGTTCGAACGCGCCACGGCGGGGCCCGCGTGGCTGGACGTACCGGATCTGGAGCGGCTGCAGGCGAGCTACCCCTTCCGGCCGGAATATGACTACGGGCCCGAGGCAACGCGGGCGCGCGGATGTGAGCGCCGAGCGGCGCTCCTGTCCCGATGGCCCCGCGGCGCGGAGCCGGCACGGCGGGTCCTGGAGGTCGGGTGTGGGGAGGGGATGACGGCGGTGGCCTTCCGGGAGGCGGGCGCGCAGGTGTTCGCTTCCGACGTGGAGATCTCGCGGTTCGATATCCGTGCGCGCGAGTCCGGGGTCCGGCTCGCGGCGATGGATGCGTCGCGGCTCGGTGTCCGGGGCGGGTGGGCGGATCTCGTCGTCTCCTTCGAGGCGCTGGAGCACGTGCCGGATCCTGGCCGGGCCCTGTCGGAGTGCGCGCGCGCGGTCCGGACGGGCGGGTTGATCTTCCTGTCCTTCGGCCCGTTGTACCTCTCGCCGTGGGGGCTCCATGCGCGGCGATCGATCGCCTTCCCGTATGGTCAGGCGCTCTTTCCCATCGAGGTCCTCGAAACCTTCGCGCGCCGCTGCGGTCGGGAATTCATCCCTCCCGGATTCGTCAACGGCTGGAAGCCGGGCCGGTTCCGCGCGCTGTGGGAGGGGGCGCCCCGGTCCCTGGAGGTCATCTCCCTGGAGGTGTCCCGGGATGAGTCGCACGTCGATCTCATCGAACGTTACCCCTCCTGCTTCCGGGACAAGACCGACCGGTTCGAGGATCTGATCGAGACGTCGATCCACGTGCTGTTGCGGCGGATCGTATGAGCGTCCGCGCCCCCCGCCTTCTCCTCCTCGACAACTACGACTCCTTCACCTTCAACCTGGTGCAGTCGTTTCAGAAGCAGGGCGCCGCCGTGGAGGTCGTCCGCAACGACGCGCTGACCGCTCCGGAGGCGATCGAGCGCGGGGCGGACGGGATCGTGATCTCCCCCGGGCCGGGGGTGCCGGAGCGGTCCGGGATCTCGGTCGCTCTCGCGCGCGCGGCGTGCGAGGCGCGCGTCCCGCTCCTGGGCGTCTGCCTCGGGCACCAGGCGCTCGCCGTCGCCCTCGGCGGCAGGCTGGTTCATGCGCCGGAGCTCGTGCACGGGAAGGCGCGCCCTGTCCGGCACGACGGCTCCGGCGTCCTGCGCGGGCTCCCCTCCCCGTTTCCGGCGGGCCGGTACCACTCGTGGTGCGTCGATCCGGGTTCGCTCCCGGACGTGCTGGAGGCGACCGCTTGGGCTCCCGACGGGACGATCATGGCCTTGCGCCACCGGACCGCGCCCGCGGAGGGGATCCAGTTCCATCCCGAGTCCGTTCTCACCCCTGTGGGGGGTCGTCTTCTGGGGAACTTCCTGTCGGTGTGCGCCCAGAGGCGGTTTGTGACGCGTTCTGTCTAGGGGGCGTACACGGCAACCCTGTTTAGGGTTGGAGAAACAAACGCAACTCATTGTTGTAAAACGGCTTGCGTTTTCAGTTCTCATCCGCTCACGGGTATATTGTTTGCAGATACTCCATCCATGCAGGGTACAGCCATCCTGGGGAAAGGCCGATCCTAGGGGTATGGCGCGCGTCCTCCTGGTCGACGACGACGGCCCGATGCGGCTTCTGCTGCGCAAGTGGCTGTCGGAGGGCGGTCATACGGTGGTCAGCTGCGGCGACGGCGCCGAGGCGTTCGAGCGTCTCGTCAACGACGGCTTCGCTTACGACATCCTCCTGACAGACTGGAAGATGCCGCGCCTCGACGGGGAGGAACTCGTCCGCCGGGTCCGCGCCCGCGCGCCGGACCTACGGGTCGTGGTCTTGTCCGGCTCCGACCGGTGCCGTTGGCCGATCGACCTGGAGGTCGACGCCTTCCTCTCCAAACCGTTCGATCTGGCGTCGCTTCTCGCCCTCGTCGGTCCGCTCGCCTCGCGCGTTCCCGCCCCGGCGGCATAGTCTCGAAAAGGGGGCCCGTCCCGGGGATAATGGGCGCGTGGTGTTCGAGGCGCTCGACCTGTACCGGATCGACGACCTGCTGACCGACGAGGAGCGTCAGGTGCGCGACACGGTGCGCGCCTTCGTCTCGCGCGAGGTGATCCCGCGCATGCCGGAGCATAACCGCGCCGGGACGTTCCCGAAGGACCTGATCCCGAGGATGGCCCAGCTCGGGCTGCTCGGGGCGAACATCGAGGGGTACGGGTGCGCGGGGCTCGGGGCGGTCGCGTACGGCCTGATCGTGCAGGAGCTCGAGCGCGGCGACTCGGGGGTCCGCTCGTTCGCCTCCGTGCAGGGGGGGCTCTGCATGTACCCGATCTGGCGCTTCGGGTCGGAGGCGCAGTAGGAGCGATGGCTCCCCCGGATGGCGCGCGGCGAGGCGATCGGGTGCTTCGGGCTGACCGAGCCGGACTTCGGATCGGACCCCTCGGGGATGCGCACGCGCGCCGAGAAGGACGCCGACGGATACGTCCTGCACGGCAGCAAGATGTGGATCACGAACGGCAGCGTCGCGGACGTCGCGGTCGTCTGGGCGAAGCTCGACGGGAACGTCCGCGGGTTCCTCGTGGAGAAGGGGACGAAGGGGTTCTCCGCGCGCGACATCCCCGGCAAGTTCTCCCTGCGCGTCTCGGTCACCTCGGAACTGTCGCTCGACCGCGTGAAGGTGGGCCCCGACTCCCTGCTGCCCGGGACCGAGGGGCTCAAGTCGGCGCTGTCGTGCCTGACGCAGGCCCGCTACGGGATCGCGTGGGGCGGGGTCGGTTCCGCCCTCGCCTGCTTCGACGAGGCGCTGCGGTATGCGAAGACACGCGTCCAGTTCGGAAAGCCGATCGCCTCGTTCCAGCTGGTGCAGAAGAAGCTCGCCGACATGGCGACCCAGATCACCCTGGCGCAGCTGTTGGCGCTGCGGCTCGGGCGCCTGAAGGAGGAAGGAAAGGCGGACTTCCTTCACGTCTCGGTCGCAAAGCGGAACAACGTCGCGATGGCGCTGGATGTCGCGCGCACCTGCCGCGACATCCTGGGCGCCAACGGGATCACCGACGAGTACCAGGTGGGCCGGCACCTGTGCAACCTGGAGTCGGTCTACACGTACGAGGGGACGCACGACATTCACACGTTGATATTGGGACAGGCCTTGACGGGTATCGCGGCGTACGGGGACTGACGCCGGGGGACTGACACCGCATGCAGCACGCGACGGCCGTCATCGCCCTCCTCCTGCTCGTCGTCCCGGGGATCGTCCTCGCCGCCGAGGATCCGTCCTCCGGCGCCTCCGGGATCCCCGCATGGATCGCCGCGCTAGGGGCCGAATCGTTCGAGGCGCGCGAGGAGGCGCAGCGTGCGCTCTCCCGCGTTCCCCCGCCCGCCGGCATCGAGGCGCTGGTCCGCGCGGGCCGGTCGGACGACCCCGAGGTCTCCTGGCGCGCCGGCGCGGTGCTCGCGGCGTGGGGTTGGCCGTCGCCGGATCTCATCCGCTTGAGCGAGCGCGCCGGGGTCGATGCGATGCCCCTGTGGATCGAGGTGATCGCGAACCCCGAGGCCCAGATGGATGCCGTGCGCGCCGCTGGCGTGGCGCTCGGCCGCGTCGATCCGGAGCAGGGGATCCCGACGCTCCTGGCCGCCTACGAGGGGGCCGGGGAGGACGCGCGCTACCGGATCGCGGTCGCCCTGGGGGAGATGCCGGGGGATCTCGGCCGCGGGGCGCTCGCCTCGCTGCGCGAGCGGACGGACCTCACGCTCGGTCAGGAGTTCGCGGTCGGGTCATCGCTCTGCCGGCTTGAGGACGCCGCGATGTGGGACGGCCTGGTGGAGCGCACACGCGCCGAGGCAGCGCGCCCCGACGCGGGACCGGTCCCGGTCTACAACCTCGCCTGCCTCCACGCGATGGCGGGCAAGGTAGACGATGCGCTCGCGTTCCTCTCCGAGGCGGTCGAGAAGGGGTTCCACGACTACGTCTGGATGGGGCGCGACCCGGACCTGGCGGCCCTGCGCGCCGACGAACGGTTCACGGCGCTCCGCGCGCGGGCGCGGGAGCTGGCGGGGGAGTAGGGAGTAGGGGAGTAGGGACAGACACCAATTCTTTTCGTGGAAAACACGCCAGGAGTGCGGAGCGGTTCTCCACAAATTCAATTGGTGTCTGTCCCCCTCAGACCCCTCAGACCTGGACGCTTAACTTCCCGCCCAGGTCCGGATTGAACCGCCGTAGTTCTTCCTCGTACTCCTGTGCGGGGGGGCGGGGGGCCGGAAGGTCGGTCGCTCGCACGGGGCGCGCCTTGGGCTTTTCCTTGCGCTCCTGCGGCGTCCTGCGGTCCGCCGGCGTCCGGGCCACGTTCTCGGTCATGCTCGGCTTCTCCCGTCTCTTCTATCGAGCGTCCGGGGGCTCCTCTTGAGCCGGAGTCGTCGTACGCCGCTTCCAGGAGGCCCGGTATACTCTCATCTCGTTGGCGCGGGGGTGGCGGAATGGCAGACGCGCTAGGTTCAGGACCTAGTGGTGGCAACACCTTGAGGGTTCAAGTCCCTCCCTCCGCATTAGAATTGGGCGTGGCTACTTTTCGTCACGCGACCCTCCGCCAGGACCGTGAGCCGTAGAGGCGGCGCTGGTCCTGCTGGATGTGGAAGTGCAGGTATTCCCCCAGGTCGCCGCTGAGCTGGAGCGCCCGCAGTTTCAGGACCGCCTCGGCCGCCTACCGGGTGTCCATCGGATGGCGAGCGGACTCTCTCTCGGCGCGTTAGGGATGTCCGAAATGTCCGGTCCTTGGTGGATCGGGAATCCACAACCGTAGTCCATGCAATGAGTTGCGGTTGTCGTTGTGAAAAGCGCGGACATCGAGTGCGGTCGGTTCCTGTCGGTGCGCGTGACGCGCGACGTTCGTGCCGTCGGCATCCGGCAGGATGATGTCATGGTCTGGTTCTGGATCGGGTCGCACGGGGAGTACGAGCAGGTCATCGCGAAGGTCTGACGGACCTGCCGCCACGCTCCAAGTGCCGCTACACTGGCGCGCACGGTGGCCGAGGGGAGCAGGATGCCGCACGTCTGCGCGCATTCCGGATCCGCGGATCTCGCGCGGCTCTCCGACGACGATCTGCTGGATCTCCTCGAGGAACATGGCGACACGCTTCCGCTGGCGGCGATCGAGGAGTGCGCCCGCCGGGCGGACTCGATGCTGCCGGTCCTCACCGAATTCCTGAAGAGGCACAAACTCTGGTCTGGGGCGGACGGCGGGGCGTTCTGGCTTCCCGTGCACGCGACGTGCGTCCTGGCCTGCATCGGGGCCCCCGGATGTCTCCCGGGGCTCGTCGCGGCGCTCGATGGGTTCGTGAAGACGGAGAACGAATGGCTGATGGATGAGTTTCCCGCGATCTTCGCCGGGTTCGGCCCTGCCGCGGTCCCGCCCCTCGTGGAGCGCGCGACATCGCGGCGCTCACCCTGGCTGCGCCAGGTGGCGCTGCGGTCTCTCGCCGCTATCGTGCTCCGGCATCCGGAGTGCGAGGGGGACGGCGACGAGTCATGGAGAAAGGCGGAGATGGAACACCTCCGCGATGCGTTCGCGCAATCGAAGGCTCTCGAGGACTTGCCTGCAGTCGGGCGGGAAGATGCGGTCGCGGATTTGCCGATGTTCGTCCGGTACATGGTGGATGTGTGCGGCTCGCCTCCCTGGGCGTGGACACGCCAGCACACGCTCCATTTCCTGCTGGAGCATTTTCCGGCGCAGGAGAGCATCCCCCCGCCCGGTGAGGTGGAACGCCTGCGGCAAGTGCCGGAGGCGCTTGCGCGGTTCATCCTGTTCTGGGCGGAACAGGGGGAGGTGCCTGACGTACATGCGCGCGATGGTGCGGACGCGGCGCGCGAACTGCGGGACGCCTTTTTGCGGGATGCCACGAATCCGGAGAAGTTCGGCGACACCAAGCGCTCCACGCCCGGGGATCGGGTGCCGGAAGCCCCGGTTGGATCGGAGAATGCATGGCGGAACAGATGTCCTACGGCGGCGAATCGGAGGCGATGGCGTACGTCGCGGATGCCTACGCCGCCTGGAAGGCGACCCCCGGCGCGCTGAAGTGGCTCGACCGCGCGACGCGGGGGGCCGAATCGGCGGGATCCGCGTAGGCCGATATTCGAGAAGGCTCTTCGACTCGGTCAGGCTTTGCTTTCTGAAACGGTCCCTGCTCCAGTCGTAGCGCGTCCGCGGGATCTGGTCTGCAGTTCATCGAGCGTCAGTTCGCCTTCCCGCCCCCCTGGACGTTGGTCTGTGGGACGCGGGGAGCCTTCCGCCAGAACGGTCCCAGGATGGGGTCGGCAAGAACCCGTTCCATCGCCCTGCGCCGGAATTCCTCCTCGCCCAGCTCCTGGATTTCCTTTAGGTGCTTGGCCTGGATCTGGCGTTTCATCTCTACGCAGTCGAATGTCTTCTCACGCTTCATAGTCCACCACCTCCGCGGGTGTATGGATCGCCAAGGCGCCATACCCCTCGATCAGGTTCACTCCGTGATACCCCCGGATCCGCCTCCAGTTGACGATGTCGCGGAAGTTCCAGCTCACGATCGCATCGGCGCCTGCCACCGATGCGGCAGCGATGTGCTCCGCGTCCCGGATGGAGGATCTTCCGACGACACCCTTCTCCACGTACGCGTCGCGCAATCGTCCGATCTCGGCGGAAGGTTCGACGATTTGAGCATGGTCCCTGCGCAGTTCCCCGAAGAGGTCACGGACCTGTTGCGGTGCGCCCACAATCTCGATCGCGACGATGGCTGAAACGATCAGCTCGAACCGTCCCGCCCGGACCTCCCCGAAGAAGCGCCTGCTCGCCTCGGCGAACTCCTCGTCGAAGCAGCCCCCGAAGACGGAGGTATCGGCGTACACGCGCAGCTTCTTCATCGCGCCTCCAGTGTACCGGGGGCGGCTCCGTCCCGCCCGCTCGACCTGAGGCGGGCCGTTTTCCAGGTGTCGATCTGCTCCTCCCACGCCTCCAGCACCGCGATGGGGCGCAGGTCCCGCTCGCCGATGGCTTTCTCGCCCCCCTGAAGGATCGCCTCCTGGATCTCCGGCGCTAGGAGCGCGAGCTTCGTGATCTGGCTGACGCGGGCGTCGGTGACGCCGAGCCAGCGGGCGGCATCGGCGTGGTTCTTGAACGTCCCGGTCCGGATGAGGTCGTCGATGACGTGCGCCAGGGCCAGCATGCGCTGGATGTGCGTGGGTTCGGGCGGGATCGAGGTCAGGAGGTCGGTTCCTGTGAGACGGAGGCGATCGGCGCAAGCCCTGGTGTCGGCGCTCTCATGTCGGGAGGGGTGCGGTGAAGCGCAGGAGGGGGGGGGAAGGGCAGGGTCCCTCCGAGTTCACGTAAGCTGAATCCCGGTCACGGCGGATAGTGCGGCAGGAGGATTCCAGGCGAATTCCCGGAGCGCTTCGGCCCGGTTTCCGACTTTTTCGCGGTGGAGCACGAAGACGATGGCGTTGCGCAGCGCGGCGAGGACTTGGGGGGCGGAGCCTGACGTCACGCGGCAGGCGTCTTCGCCCAGTGTCACATCCCGCACGCGATGCAGACGGTTCTCGACGCGCCAGTGGCCGCGCCAGATCGCCAGCAGGTCGCGGGCCGAGGCGTTCTCCGGTCGCAGGGAGGTGATCGCGTAGCCGACATCGCGCGTCTCAACGCCACGCACGCGTCTCGTGCGCTCGATGCGGCAGACCTGTCCCACGCCCGGCCAGTCGAGGAAGCCGTTCAGCTGGGACGTTGCCCAGAGTCTGCGGCACTCCACGCGGCCGCCGTGCTTCCCCTCCTCGACGGCCGTGCGGACTTCAGCCTGCCACGCGTTGTGTTCCGAGGGGGGAAGAAGGCATCTGGAACGCCGTCGCGATCGCCTCCCGGAGCGTCGGCTGGTTGTCCTGGACGACGAAGAGGTAGTCGCCGTCCGCCTGGCAGACCGCCTGGGCCAGTTCCTTCTGGTAGAAGATGGCATCCCCTACGGGGACGACTTCCTTCTGGAGAGCGTCGAGCAGGAGGGGCTCCGGTAACTGCGGAATCCCAGGCTACGCCACCATGTGCGGTGGCGCTGGAACGCCATCCGTCCCCACTGCGCGATCGCGTCCAGCGAGGTGCATCCAGAAATCATCGCGGCGGTCGCCAGGGTCAGGACCGCAGACAGCGGGTGCCTCCGCCCCTGCCGGTGCCGGGGATCCGGCATCTGCTGAAAGGCTGCGTACAACGTCGTCGGACAGGTGTAGGGCATCTGTTTTCCTCCTCCGGGTAAGGGTTTGTCCTCTTCCTCGGCCTTTCCCGGGCGTCACTTGCGAGAACTCGGAGGGACCCTGGGGGGAAGGGCGGGAGGGGAGAAATCTGCGACGGATTCGGCTAGGTTCCCCGACTGGAATGACGGAGTGGGAGAATCGGGTGGGTGAGGGGTGGCGGCGGTCGCTCGCCGAGGCGTCCGGGGGGCTCTTTGCGTGGGCGTTCTCGCAGGCTGCAGGAGACCGGGAGGTTGCGATGGATGTGGCGCAGGAAACGATGCGGGCGGCACTCGAAACGGCGCACCCCCCGCGCGGAGAAACGGGGCCGTGGCTGCGCGGGATCGCGCGGCACAAACTCGCCGACGCTTGGCGGGCGCGCCGCCGCGCCGTCGCAACCCTGCCGCCGGACCTGCTCGACGGGATGACCCCGTCGAGGCTCGATGTGCTCGATGAGCCTTCGGCTGCCACGGTCCGCGATGCGGTCCGCGACGCCCTGGCGGCGATTCCTTCCGATCATCGTGAGGTGCTGCTCTCCAAGTATGTCGAAGGGCGGTCCCAACGGGAGATCGCGGTCGAACTGGGCCGGACCGAGGAGGCGGTCGAATCCCTGCTGGCGCGCGCCCGGCAGGGATTCTCCGGGGCGTTTCGCAGGGACGTGATGGAGGGACGACGATGAACGACATGCGACGGGACAGACGATCCGACGAAGGGGACATGGATGAGGCGACGATCGCGGCCCTATTGCGATTCGCCTGCCGGGAATCGGGTCGCCCCGCCGGTGCCGTTTCTGCCCACCCTGCGCTCGCGCCGGCCCGCAGACGCCGGGGGACCGGATTCTCCGGTTCGTGGATCGTCGACGCCTTGGCGGTCGCCGCCTGCGCGATGCTGGCCCTGACACTCCTCCGGAGTCTCGAGCGAGAGCGTGACAAGGAACCGGTGGGGGGCGGGGACGACGCTGTCATCGCAGCGGAAGGCGACACGCCTGCCGACCCCCCGGCCGGTGGCGACCAGTCCAGCGTCGAGCAAGCGGCGGCACGGGCGGATGTCGTGGCCTGGTTGTCGTTCCGTTCGCTCCCCTTATCCGAAAGGGATGAGGCGGAACGGATCAAGGCGGATCCCGGGACGGTCAAAGAGATTACGTACGCCTACGTTCCTGTGGAACGGGTGCTCAAAGGGGAGGTCGA